>JBBRZY010000160.1:0-8693 GCA_038252885.1 Anaerolineales bacterium
CCCAGCTTGTATCAGCGCCACCTTCGCCGGGAAGCCCGACAGCGGTGGGATACCCGCCAATGACAGCGCCGGGATCAGAAATAGCAGCGCCAGAATCGGCTGCGACCGGTATAGCCCGCCCAGGCTGGCCAGGTCGCCGGTCCCGCGCTGGCGTTCGACCGCGCCGCTGACTAAGAACAGGTTAGTCTTGACCACGATGTCATGCGCCAGGTAGAAAATTCCGCCGGCCAGGGCCACGGGCGAGAACAACCCCAGGCCCATGAGCATGAACCCGATGTGCCCCACGAGGTTGAAAGCCAGCACCCGCCGGAAGTTGCGCTGGACCAGGGCCCCCAGCATGCCAGAGAGCATGGACAACCCGGCTACGATCAGCAACAAACTGTGGGTGTACTCGGGTCGCCGCAGGAACAGCAGGGTGAACACGCGCATGAGGGCGTAGACGCCCACTTTGGTGAGCAAGCCGGCGAAGATGGCCGCCACCGGGGCGGGCGGTGTGTGATAGGAGGCCGGCAGCCAGAAGAACAAGGGGAAGGCGGCGGCCTTGATGCCGAATGCCACCAGGAATAACACGGCCAGAGTCAACAGCAAGGGATCGGCGTCGGCCGGCAGGAGTGCAAACTTGCGCGCCAGGTCGGCCATGTTCAGGCTGCCCGCCAGGCCGTATAGCAGGCCGAGCGCCGCCAGGAAGATCGCCGACGCCACCAAGTTAAGGGTGACGTACTTAATGGCGCCTTCCACCTGGCCGCGCTCGCCGCCCAGCCCCATCAGCACGAACGAGGCCATCAACATCACTTCGAACCAGACGTAGAGGTTGAAAAGGTCACCGGTGAGAAAGGCCCCCGACACGCCCATCAGCAGGAAGTGGTACAGGGCGTGGTAGCCGAAGTGCTCGCGCTCGGGGTCGATGGTCACCAGGCTGTACACCGCCACGGCGCCGCCCACCAGCCCGGTCAGCGCGACCAGCAGCGCGCTGAACAAGTCGGCGACCAGCGTGATGCCATAGGGGGCCGGCCAACCGCCGAGCTGTGCGGCCAGCACGCCGTGTTCGCTCACCTGCGCCAGCAGCCAGCCGCCGGCTGCCAGGTGCGCCGCCGCGCCCACCAGGCTCACCAAGCGTTGGAGCCGGCGCCGGCGAATGGTCAGCAGCGCAGTGGCGCCCGTGAGCATGGGGATCAGAATGGGTAGAACCAACCAGGGACTATTCATGGGCTGGTCTCAGGCATCGGCGCCTTGCAAGACATCCAGATCATCGGTGCCGAGGGTCTTGTAGCTGCGGTAGGCGAGGGCCAGGGCAAATGCCGTAATGCCAAAACCGATGACAATCGAGGTCAGCACCAGCGCTTGCGGCATGGGGTCGGCGTAGGGCGCGGCCAGCGCGACGGCGCCGGGCGGCACGATGGGCGGCTGGGCGCGGGTCAGCTCGCGGACAGTGAAAATCAGCAAGTTCGCGGCGTACGCCAGTAAGCTCAGGCCGATGAGCACCTTCACCAGGCTGCGCCGCAGTAGCATGTAGATCGCCGCGGCATACAGCCCGCCAATGAGCACGGCCAACAGGACGATCATGGCTTACTTGGCCTCCGCCAACGACAGGATGATCGTGAGCGTCACCCCCAACACAACCAGGAGCACCCCCAGGTCGAACAGGACCGGGCTGCCGAGGTCGACGACGCCGAGCCCCGGCACCACCGGCTTGGCCCAGACCGCCGCTAAGAAGGAGCCGCTGGACAGCAGGCCCAGCAGGCCCGTTCCTAGCGCCAGGATCAGCCCCAGGCCGATGAGCTGCAGTGGATCGACGCGCAGTGCCCGCCGCGCCTCGGCCGGCCCGTAAGCGATGGCGTAGAGCGCCCAGCCGGCAGCGGCCACCAGCCCGCCCGCGAAGCCACCGCCGGGCTCGTTGTGCCCCCGCATGAATAGGAACACCGCGAATAGCAGCAGCAGGGGCAGCAGCACGCGCACGGTGAGGCGCAGAATAATGGACGACTTCATTTGTCAGGTTCCTGACCCAACTTGAGCAGCGCATACACGCCCAGCGCGGCGATACTCAGCACCGTAATTTCACCTAGCGTGTCGAAGCCCCGAAAGTCCACCAGGAGCACGTTGACCACATTGCGGCCGTGGCCCAGGGCCAGCGCGTTTTCAGCGAAGTAGCCGGAAATGGACGGGTACCAATTGAGGCCGGCGACTGACAGCACAAGGGCCGTCATCAGCCCGCCGGACAGCAAGGCCACCAGGGCGTCCCGCAGGCGGGCGCGCCGCGAGCTGAGCTGGGTAAAACCCGGGAGATGGTAGAGGACGAGCACGAACAAAATGACGGTCAGTGATTCCACCAGAAACTGCGTCATGGCCAGGTCGGGCGCGCCGAAGACCAAGAAGATAAGTGACACGCCATAACCGGCGAGGCCTAACCCAGCCACCGCGCCCAGGCGTGAGCGGCTGGTAATGGCAATGAGGGTCCCGACCGCTATCAGCCCGATCAGGGCGACTTCATAAAAGCGCACGTCGAGTTGGATGCCCGGCCACTGGAAGCCGCCGAACCAGGCCAGCGTGAGTGTCGTCAGGCCGGTCGTGGTAACAAAGATGATCAATAGGTAATGGCGCAGGTAGCCGCTTTGCAGGAGGCGGGTTTGCCCCCGGGCCAGCCGCAGCAAGATTGCTGCGGCGCTCTGAAAGGCCCACGCCGGTCCCCACGGCCAGGCCGCGCGCGCAAATACGCGCCGCACCGGCTCGCGCAGCAGGTACAAACCAGCGCCGACCGCCAGGCTCAACCCGCTGAGGCCCAGCGCCGGCGTGAGCCCATGCCAGAGGGCCAGCGCCACATGGGCAGGCTGGCCGGTCGCGGCGGCTACCGCCGGGCTGAGCAGTGGGCCCGCCGCGACGCCGGGCGCCACGCCCAAGACCAGGCCGAGGCCCCCCAGCACGGCCGGCCCGAGCCATAAGCCCAGCGGCGGCCGGTGCGTGGGCACGTGCGGCACAATCGCTTGCCGGCCCCAAAACGGGCCCACGCCCGCCGACACGGCCGCAAAGACAAACAGGCTGCCGCCCGCCACCACCGCGGCCGTGACCCACGGGCTGACGTGCAGCGCCGTTTCGTAGGCCAGCTCCTTGCCGATAAAGCCCACCAGGGGTGGCACGCCTGCGAATGACAGCGCCGCCAAAAAGGCGCTCACCGCCACGGCGGGCAGCGCGCGCCACAGCCCGCTCAACTGGCGCACATCGCGCGAGCCGGTCTCGTGATCCAGCACCCCGGCCACCAGGAACAGAGCCCCTTTGTAGAGCGCATGCCCCAGCAGGAACACCACGGCCGCTGTGACCGCCTCCGCGCCGCCCAGGCCCAACAAGCCCACCATGAGACCGAGGGCGGCGATGGTGGAGTAGGCCAGCAGCCGCTTCAGGTCGGTCTGGCCAAGCGCCAGCAGGCCGCCCACCAGCAGGGTGACCAGGCCCACGCCGCCGACCGCCCAGGTCCAGGCGGGTGTGCCGGCCAGCAGCGGGCTGAGGCGCGCCAACAGGTAGACGCCCGCTTTGACCATGGTCGCCGAGTGCAGGTAGGCGCTCACGGGCGTGGGCGCCTGCATGGCCTCAGGTAGCCAGAAGTGGAAGGGAAACTGAGCCGACTTGGTGAACGCGCCGAGCAGAATGAGGGCGAGGGCTGGCAGATATTGGGGGCTGGCGCGCACGGCCGGTCCTTGGCTTAGCAGCGCCGTAAGTTCCAGCGTGCCAGCGGCCTGTCCTAGCAGCAGAAACCCGGCCAGCATGGCCAACCCGCCCCCAGTGGTCACCACCAGCGCCTGCCGCGCTGCGGCGCGCGCAGTTTCGTTTTCGTGGTCAAAGCCGATTAGGAAGAAGGAGCTGATGCTGGTCAGTTCCCAAAAGATATAGAGCACGAGCAGGTTGTCGGCCAGCGCTACGCCCAGCATCGCACCCATGAAGAACAATAGCCAGCCGAAGAAACGCCCCAGGTCGCGGTGGTCAGCCAGGTAAGCACCGGCGTAAATGACCACCAGCGTGCCCACGCCGCTAATGAGCAGGGCAAACAGCAAGCTGAGCGCGTCCGCCCGCAATGACAGCGTTAAGTTGAGTTGGGGTATCCAGGGGAGAGACAGGTGGGTGGGATCGGTCGCGGCGCCGGGCAGTTGGCTGGCCAGGAACAAGGTCAGCCCGGCGGGCAGCAGCGCCAGCACCCAGGCCGCCCCGCGGCGCCAGCGCTGGACGAGCACCGGCGCCAGCGCCGCCAGACCAAAACAGGCCAGGATCGCCGCCAGGAGGGTCACGGATTTGGTAGGAACTCGACGCGCTTGGTCATCACGCGTCATTCTAGCATGAGCCACTGTCTGCGCGCCATTGGACCTGCGTTCACGCCGGAATTGCCTCTGGGGCCGATCACTGCCTGGCACGCGCGATGGTTGTTCGGCTCTGGCGCGCTGGCGTCCAACCGCAACATGAGGCAAGTGGCCAGTGCACGCAGGCGTCTTTGGCAGCACAGGCGTCCACCGAGCGGATACGTACAATGGCTCTGAACTGCCTCCACGAAGTCTCTGACAGGCTGGGACGGCCCAGTGCTGAATATATAGGCCAGCATTGGCCAACAATGCGGGCGTATAGAAGCGGTAGCCAGCCCAACATCCTGCACTACGTTTGGAGGCGAACGGCGCTGGGAATTGGAGGAGCGACCGCGAGGCGGTCTACGGAAACAGCGGCCAGAGGCGCGGCACCAGCCAGAGGGTGACCAGCATGATCAGCACGTTGAGCAAAGCGCCGACCCGGGTGTAATCTGAAAAGCGATAGCCGCCTGGCCCCATGACCAGCAAGTTGGCCTGATGCCCAACCGGCGTCAAAAAGCTGGTAGAGGCGGCAATCACCGTTATGAGGACAAAGGCCTGCGGACTGGCCCCCAGGCTGAGCGCAACGTCGATGGCGATCGGGACGATGAGCACGGTGGCCGCCGCGTTAGACATCGGTTCGGTGATCAGCGAGGCCAGCACGTAGATGCCGGCCATTATCGCTACCGGTCCCCAAGGGCCCAGGCCGCCCACGACCAACTCGGCAAAGTAGCGGGCCGCCCCGCTTGATTCCAGGGCGGTGCCTAGTGGCAGCATGCCGGCAATCAGGAAGACACTGCGCCAGGCGATGCTTTCGTATGCCTCATCCATGGACAGGCAGCCACTCAAGACCATCGCCACTGCGCCCAGCAACATGGCCAGAGCGATCGGGAACTGGGCCAGCGTGACCAAGCCCACAATTCCGATCAGGATGCTGACGGCCACCACCCGCTTGACAGCGCGCGGCCGCTCAATTTGGATGGGTTCGAGCACCAGGAACTCATCGCTCAACTGCAGCGGCTTGAGCTTGTCACGCGATCCCTGCAGCAGCAGGGCATCGCCGAAGGCCAGCGCAACGTCGCTGAGCCGCTCGGTAATGACCGCGCCCCTGCGCCAGATCGCCAGGGCAGTGAAATCGAAGCGGTCGCGGAAGCGAATCTGCTTCAGGCTGCGGCCGACGATGCGCGAGTGTGGCGCCAGGATGGCTTCCACCAGGCCGACGCTGCCGGATTGCATGGCCTCCGGCGGGAGGTCGCGCTCCGCTTCTACCGCCAGGCCCAGTTTGTCGCGGGCGCGCACCAGCGCCGCGGCTGGTCCTTCCACGGTCAAGAGGTCGTCGGCGGCCAACCGCGTGCCGGCGTGCCAGCCCGGCAGTGCTTGGCCGCCGCGCACCAGCCGGACCACTGTGAGATCGTAATCAGCGCCTAACCGCGATTCGGCCAGGGTTCTGCCGTCCAGCGGCCCGGCCGGCTTCACCCGCACCTCGCTCAGGTACTCCCGCACCCGGCGGGTCAATTGTTCTTCGGCCGGCAGTCGCGCTGGCAGCAGGTGGCGCCCCACCGTCACCATGTACAGGATGCCCACCCCAAACACGACCGCGCCGGTGGGCGCGAAGTCGAAGAAGGCCAGGGTCGGCAAGCCGCGCTCGGCCAGAATGCTGGCCGCCAGCACGTTCGGCGGCGTGCCGATGAGGGTCATGTTGCCGCCCAAGAGGGATGCAAACGAAAGTGGGATCAGCAGCCGCGAGGCCGGCACACCGGTCTTCCGAGCAATGCTGATGACGCCTGGCAGCAGCACAGCCGTGGCGCCGATGTTGTTCATGAAGGCCGAGAGCACTCCGCAGGTCAGCATCAGCACGATGATCAGCCGCGGCTCACTCGGGCCGCTGAAGCGCAAGATGCGCTCGCCCAGCAGATCGGCGACCCCGGTTTTGAACAAGCCGGCCGAGACGATATAGACGGCCCAGACCGTGATGACCGCTGGACTGGAAAACCCGGCGAAGGCCTCGACAGGGGTGACCAGGCCCGTCAGCGCAACCGCCAGCAGCACCAGCAGCGCGATTACATCGACCCGTAGCCGTTCGGTCGCAAACAGAATGACGGCCAGAACGGCGATAGCCAAGGTTAGGGCAATAGTGGGCGTCATGTGTTTGCCAAAACGTGTTTGGTGGAGCCAAGGGGCGGCCGGCCGCTGGCAAGTTTCGTAGGTGCCTCCAGCGTGGACAGCCAGGCGGCAGCGGTCGTTAAATTCGGCATGTGGCGTCTGGTCCCGTGATCCGCCAGGCGTCGCTGCCGATGATCTGGGCAACGCCGCCCCGCCCGTTATTCGCCTTGCGGCTGCTAGCCTACTCCAGGTGCGCCGAGTGGTCAACAGCCGCATGCCGTCCGCGCTCAAGCTGGGCGGCCGGTCCGCCCTTTGAAACCCGAGTTGATGTCAAGCAACTTGCTGACGATGGGGGCAATTTAAGATTGGGGGGCTTGACCCAACTTTCCCTCTCTCATCCGGCAGCCCTCGGAATCGCGCGCTTAGAATCTCCGCCGTCAGGCAGAAATACTACTCGGTTGGATTGGGGGAAACCAGCAACCGGTCCACCCGCCGGCCATCCATATCCACGACCTCAAAGCGCCACGGGCCAAACGCGAAGTATTGGCCTACCGTGGGCACCTGCCCGAGCATCAGCATAACGAACCCGCCCAACGTGTCGTAGCCCGCTTCGGCCTCGCCGGTCAGCTCGCGCAGCCCGAGGAGTTCTTTGACCGCGCTGACCGACAGGCGGCCATCAATGAGCCATGACCCGTCCACCCGCTGCACGGCCGCTTGCGCCGGGTCCGAGCCGGGCACATGAATGTCGCCGACAAGCGCCTCCAGGATGTCGGTCAGCGTGACCATGCCCTGCAGCCCGCCATACTCATCGATGATAAGCGCCAGGGGCTGTCCGTTTTCCCTCAGGAGTTGGAGCACATCTAGCACGGTCTGCGCTTCCGGCACAAACAGGGCCGGCCGCAGCAGCGCCGCCCAAGTGGGGTCGGGACCGTCGAGCAGCCCGGCCAGCAAGTCGCGCCCGCGGACGATTCCGCTCACCTCATCGAGGTTGCCGTACGCGGCCGGGAAGTAGCTGTGGGGACTGGCGACGATCATGGCCCGCAGCGCTTCGAGTGGGCGCTCCAGATCCAGCCAGACGATTTCGGTGCGGCGCGTCATGGCAGAGCTGATGCGGCGATCGTCGAGGTGTAGGGCGCTTTCGACGATCTCCTGTTCGGTGGTCTCGAAGACGCCGGCGAGGGCGCCCTGCTCGATCATGATTTTGATTTCCTCGACCGTGACTGGTGCCTCCGGCATCGCCCGGACTCCGAAGAGACGCAGCAGTAAATCGGTCGACAAACTGAGCAGGTGAACCAGTGGGGCAAAGATCCGCGACAAGAGGTGGACCGCCGGGGCCAGGCGTGCCGCCACGAGTTCGGGATTGTTGAGGCCCAGGCGCTTAGGCGCAAGCTCGCCGATCACAAGTGACAGGTAGGTGATGAGCACGACCACGACCAGCAGACCAATCGCTTCGCCGTAGGGGGCCACCACAGGGTAGCGCTCCAATGCGCCGGCGATGCTCTCGGCAATCGTCGCGCCGCCGACGGCCCCCGCCAAGACGCCCACCAGCGTAATGCCGATTTGCACGGTGGACAGAAAGCGGGTGGGCTCGCGTGCGAGATCGAGCGCTACCTGGGCGCCGCGATCACCTTGCTCGGCCCGCTGCTGGAGCCGGGCGCGCTTGGCAGACACCAGGGCGATCTCCGCCAGGGCAAAGACGCCGTTGGTGATGAGCAGCAGCAGGATGAGTAAAAGTTCTATGGCAATGGCGGTCATCGGTGATCCTGGAAGGTGGTCTGTCGCGCCTGGCTTCCCGCAGAAGAATAGCACGGTTGAGCAACCAATCGGCTATCCCGTTTAGTCATTCAATGCTGGCCGGCGGCGGCCCTGGGTCTCATGCGCGAACGGCGCTGGGCGCTCCTGGCAGTGTCGGTGTTGATTTTGATCGGCCTCCAGCACCCCTATGGCCTGTGGTGGTCGCCATGAAAAAAGCGCCTGTCAGATAAAATCTGACGGGCGCTCTTTCTATTATCCTTCCAGGCGTTCAACTGCCCGCGTCAAGTTTTGCTCGTTGGGCATTGTATAGCGCCTGGTTGTGTTGAGCGAGCTGTGCCCCATGCCGGAGGCGATCCGGTCCGCCCGCACGTCCACATCGGCCAGGCTCCTGCCCAGCCAGTGGCGCAGCTGGCGTGGGTAGTTCGGAAGAGGTCCATTCGGTTGATGCGCCCCACCATGACCAGGCTGCGTTCACGCTTCGATAGGTCTGGTCATTCCTAGACGTCGCCCAACAGG
>JBBRZY010000161.1:0-8692 GCA_038252885.1 Anaerolineales bacterium
AACAGCCGATACCAATTACCATACGTCTTGAAGTTGTCCATGCTCTGAGCCTCCGGGGGGTGTCTGTCCGCAACAGCACTCTACCCAGAACTTGGGCCGTGGGCAACTTCGTTTCAGTTGTAAAAGTGTCAGGTGGCTAGTCACTGCATCGTAAAACGCCAGCGCTTTCACATAGTAGGGATAGCGCAGCAGCGGGTCGGGCAAATCCGCGTCAGAGTTTGACATCGCTGTTCCCCTCCATCTAACACACTCAGTGCGATTGGATCAGCACCCCATCAAACCTTTTTCTCTTTCTCTTTCTTTTTTCTCTAGGTCTTAAAGACTCTCGTATCGCTCCACCCGCTTCGCAATCACTCCCAAACTAGCCTCCCAAAACGCCGGCGCGCGCAAGTCAATGCCGAAGCGCGCGGCCAGATCAACGGGCGAGGCCTCGCCAGTGGCGGCCAGTAGCGCCTGATAGTCGGGCAGAAAGGCCGGGCCGCGCTCCTGGTAGACCGCGTACAAGCCGATGCCGAACAGCAGGCCGAAGGCGTAGGGGTAGTTGTAGAACGACAACTCGGTGCGGTAGTAGTGCGGCTTCCAGGTCCACATGTAGGGGTGGCGGTAGCGCTCGTCGAGGCCGTCGCCGTAGGTGGCAGCTTGGCAGCGCAGCATGATCTCGCAGAAGTCCTCGGCCGACAGCTCGGCCTCCGCCCGGCGCTCAAAGACTTCCTTCTCAAATAAATAACGCGAAGTAATATCCACCACCACCTGCGTCGCGCCGATCAGGAAGGTCTCCAGGATCGCCAGCTCCTCGGCCGGGCTGGTGGCGGCGGCCAGGGCGGCTTCGGTGACGAGCGTCTCGCAGAAGGTCGAGGCGGTTTCGGCCAGCGTCATGGGCGTGACGGTTTGAAGCTCCGGCTTGCCGGTCTGGCAGTCGTTGTGATAGGCGTGGCCCAGCTCGTGCGCGATGGTGAAGAGCTGGTCGAGCGAGCCGTCGAAATTGCACAGGATGCGCGACTCGCCCACGGCCGGCAGCCCCATGCAGAAGGCCCCGCCGCGTTTGCCGGCGCGCGGCGCGGCGTCGATCCAGCGGTTGCGAAAAGCGCGCTGCGCCAGGGCGGCCAGGCTGGGCGAGAAGCGGCCAAACTGCTCGTCAATAAAGGCCTCGGCCTCGCTAAAGCTGAAGTGGCGCTCGCTGTCGGCCGGCAGCACTGGCGCGGCCAAGTCCCACCAGGGCAGCGCGCCGGCGTGGCCCAGGCGCCGGGCCTTGGCGCGCAGGTAGCGGCGGAAGATCGGAAAGGAGTTTTGCATCGCGCCCAGCATGGTGTCGAGCGTGGCGCGGTCGAGGCGGGCGTCGTCGAGCGCGGTGTGCAGCGCGTCGGTGCGGCCCCGGCGCTGGTTGAGCGTGATGATGGTGCCTTTGATGCCATTCAGCGCGGCGGCCAGCGGCTCACGCACGGAGGCCCAGGCGGCCACTTCGACCTCGTAGGCCTGCCGCCGCACTTCCGGGTCTGGGTCGTGCCACATGAGATTTTGGATAGCGGTGATGGGCAGCGTTTGGGTGCGGCCGTTAATTTCTAAGGGCGCGGTGAGCTGCGAAGTGACCGTGCCTTGCAGCTTGTTCCAGGCCGTGCCGCCGCTAATGCCCAACTCGGCCGCCAGGCTCTCCTCGGCCTCGCTCATCAGGTAGCGGCTCTGCTCGGCCAGCTCGTTGAGGAAGTAGGCGTGGTCGGCGGCCGGGCCGGGTTGGGCCAGGGCGCCCGGCAGCAGCGCGGCGTGCTCGCCCAGCCAGCCCTGAAAGCGCACAAACACCCGCTGACGGCGCACGCTGTATTGATCGAGCTGCGACAGTTGGCGCTTGGCGGCGGCGTTGAACGAGTCGGTGGTGACGAAACTGCGGACATAGCCGCCGAGTGTAATACTCAAATCGAGCAGGGCGTTCAGGCGGGTGAGGCAGCCATTGAGGGCCCCCGCAAACGCTTCGGGCGCAAGCGCCGCCGGGTCGCCGCCGCGCGCGATGTGGTGCTGGTCGAGATAGGCTTCCAGTTCCGCCTGGCGGTGCGCCTGTTCGGCGACGGCGGCGTGGAACGGCTCAGAGTCGAGGCCGGGGTAGATGTTGGAGAGGTCCCAGTGCGGCAGGGCTTCGGCAGAGGCGACGGCGGCAGGCGGCATGAATGGCTCCTCGGGGCGGGCGCGATGCAGATGCGGCCATTCTACTGTAAGTCGGCGGGGAGTTGCCGAAGCGCCCTTTCATCGCACGATGCGATGGAAGTCACTTTTTTCTGTCTAATGCGCACGAAAGGGATTGGCGCGCTGATTGGGAGGGGAGGCGACTGGCAGAGGCGCTCGGAATTGAGGGCTAGTGAGATGCGATCACCTTCAAGCCACCTCCCATTCCAAATAGCGGCAAACTGCTCGCGGCGGGATTAGACAGAATTTTTAGTCTGGCCGCGCATGCTGCGATTGGCAGACGCTTAGGCTTGGGTAGCGTGCGTGCCGTCGGGGAGGATGGCGCCGGCCCACTTGACGCCGCGCAGGTCGGCCTCACGCAGGTCCGCACCGGTCAGGTCGCAGTCGCGCAGATCGGCGCCGCGCAAGTCGGCCCGGCGCAGGCTGGCGCGGCAGAGTTTGGCCTCGCGCAGGTTGGCGACGACGAGCAGCGCCTTGGTCAGGTCGGCCTTGATGAGCGTCGCGCCGGACAGGTTCGCGCCCGACAGGTTGGCTTCGGCCAGGTTGGCGTAGGTCAGGTCGACCAGCGAGAGGTTGGCTTCGCGCAAGTAGGCGCGGCGCAGGTCGGCCCGCTTGAGGTCAGAGAGGGGCAGGTAGGCACCAGCCAGGCGGGCCTGGGGCAGGCTGGCCCCCGACAGATTGGTGAGTGAGAGGTTGGCCCCCAGCAAATTCGCGCCGGCCAGGTTCGCGCCGGAGAGGTTGGCCCCGGTGAGATCGGCGACGGGCAACTGGGCCTGCGCCAGGTGGGCGCGGTGCAACTGCGCCCCTGGTTCAATCCGATAACCATGTACCAGCATATCGCTCATTGTTCTAACCAATTACCAACCATTACCCTTCTATAATTTACACATAAACTGCGGAAAACAGAATAGGCCGGGTGTACTGGGGGGTGGGAGGGTAGAGAGCGGAAGTCAGAAGTCGGAGCGCGGCGGGAACTCAGGCAGATTTGCCTTTAGCGGCAGGCTGCGGCACAATCCAAGCTGCGTGGGGGGGCGGGACGAACATCTATTGAGGAGGGCAGCAATGGTTAAAGCGGGTTTGATTATTGGCGGCATTATGTTGGTGTTGGGAATACCGGGTGCGTGGTTCTTCCCGGTGCTGTGCGTGCCGTGCCTGGCGCTGTTTGCCGGGCTGGGCGGCGGCTACTTGGTTGGGCAGTTCGACCAACCGGCCAGCGGCAACCTGACGGCCAAGCGCGGCGCGGGGGCCGGGGCCATCGGCAGCATTGGGGCCGTGCTGGCCCACCTGATCGGTGGGGCGATTGTGGCCTTCTCCCCCACGGGGCAGGCGAATGCCAACGCCATTTCCCAGGCGTTGGGCGGCGGCAGTCCGGCCGACAACCCGCTGGCCTATTATGGCGGCGCTTTTGGCACCGCCTGCTGCTTTGGTCTGTTTGAGGTGGCGCTGCTGGCTGGGTTGGGGGCGCTGGGCGGGCTGTTATGGTGGCAATTGAAGGGCAAGAATTCGGCCGCGTCCGGTACGCCTTCCATGCCGGCGGCCATGTAAGCCCAGCGCGGCTAGCGTTCGGCCCCGGTGACGGGGTCGATGCCAGTTTCGAGCGAGCCATCGGCCAGCAGGGCCAACGCCGCCAGCACGCCTTGCTGGTCGAGCTCGCTCAGCACCTCCGGGCCAACCCGGTAGGGCAAGATCACCACCGCGCCGTTGACGACCGAGAACGGCTGCCCGCCGGAGAGCGGCGCGCCAGCGGCATAGGCCTCCAGCGCGGCGCTTAGCCCGCTGACCGCCGCCGCCGCCGGGTCGAAGAGCACGCTGGTCACCAGGCGGTCGGCCCCGGCCGCCGTGCCGTTATCGAACGCCCCCACGTAAGCATCGCTGCCGCCGCCGATCACCCAGGCACCCGCCTGGGCGGCGGACTGCAAACCCGCCAGCCCCGCTGCCCCCGCCACCGCAAAGACCACATCCGAGCTGAGCGAGGCATTCACCCGCGCCTGCTCGGCCGCGAACTGCGTGGCCGACTCATCCGTCAAATCGACAAAATCAACTCGGCAGCGGGTGCAGCTATAGCGTACGCCGTGTAGGAAGCCGTTGCGGTACTTGAGGCCAGTGGCCGTGGCCGTGTTGGCGATGGCGGTCACCACCTGCCCCTCGGTCACATAGCCGGCGATCAGCCCGGCGGCGAAACCGGCCTGGTCTTCGCGCGCAGTGCCGCCGCCCAGCGTCAGCAGATTGGGCAGCGGCGCGTCTGGCCCGGTCTGGTTGAGGCCGATGAAGTAGATGGCCGGGTTGGCGGCTGCGCTGGCGCGCACGGCGGCCTCGAACTCCGCGCCGTCGGCCACGATCAGCAGCGCCCCAGCCTGAATGAGACTCGCCACATCGGCGGCGGTTTGCACCTGCCAGGCATGGGCTTGGGCGGCGGCGTCGAGCGCGGCGCTCACGCCGGCGGTGCCGTCGCCGGCGGCCAGGTAGCCCACCCGGGCTGCTGCGGGCGTGGCGGTCGGCTCGGGTATCGCGGTGCCGGCGGCGGTTGGCGGCGGCGGCGTGGTAGTAGCCGTAAACGTGACTTTGATGATCGGCGTGCGCGTCAGGGCGGGCGAGGTCGTCGGCTGACCGCAGGCGCTGAGCAGCACCAGCAGCAGGGTCAGGAGCGAGAGGCGGTTACGAAAAGTCACAGAGGTTCGATCCCTTGCCGCGTCAGCGGTGAGCGGGCCTACGGCGGCCCAATGGAAACATTGGTGAAGTCACCCGCCACAGTGGCGGTCATGGCCCTGTCGGCCGGGTTGGCGGCGGTGAAGGTGAAAGCGCCGGAGAAGATCAGGCCGCTGCGAGTCAGGGCGAGCGTGCCGCCGCTACTCGTTGGTCCACGTGCGCTTATCGGCGGGCGGCGTGGCTGGGGCGGGGCTGGGTGTAGGAGCCGCCCCGGGCTCAACGGGGTCACCGAAGTTAATCACCTCGCGCGGCTTGGCCCCGCTCTCGGCCGGGCCGATGATGCCGCGCTCTTCCAGCTCATCAATCAGGCGCGCCGAGCGGGTGTAGCCAATCCGCAGCCGGCGCTGGAGCAGCGAGATCGAGGCCTTCTTCATCTCGCGCACCGCCTGGATGGCCTCGTTCAGCAGTTCGTCGTCGCCGTCGGGCGGGGTCTCCACGTCGTTCGCGCCGGGCACGTTGAACAAAATTTGCTGCGTGGGCGGCAGGCGCGTGGGGGTGGCCATGGCCGAGGGCGGCTGGGCGGCGGCCATGGGCAGGCCACCGAGTTCGTGAGGCGTGGGCGCGACGACATCCGAGTCCGGCACGCCCTCCGGCAGCACCTCGGCGCCGCGCTGGTCTTTCCAATACTGCACAATGCGCTGGATTTCGGCATCGGCCACGTACACGCCCTGCATCCGCAGCGGCGTGGCGGCGTCGGGCGATTGGAACAGCATGTCGCCCCGGCCCAGCAGGCGCTCGGCGCCCGGCTGGTCGAGGATCACGCGCGAGTCGACCGACGAGGCCACGGCAAAGGCGATGCGGGCCGGGAAGTTGGCCTTGATCAACCCGGTGACCACGTCCACCGACGGGCGCTGAGTGGCGATGATCAGGTGAATGCCCGTGGCGCGCGCCAACTGCGCCAGGCGCGTCAGCGTGCGCTCAGTTTCGTCGGGGGCCAGCATCATCAGGTCGGCCAACTCGTCGATGATGATGACGAGATAGGGCAGGCGCTTGTCGGTGGCGCCGGCGGCGCGCGCGTTGAAGTCGATGATGTTGCGCACGCCGGCCTTGGCGAACTTGCGGTAACGCTCGTCCATCTCGCGCGTCACCCATTGCAGCGAGGCCACCACGCGCTCTAGCTCGACCACTACCGGCGTCAGCAAGTGCGGGATGCCGTTGTAGCCGGTCAGCTCGACGCGCTTGGGGTCGACCATCACAAACTTCAGGTCGTCGGGCGTGTTGTGTAATAACAGGCAGGCGATGATCGAGTTAACGCACACGCTCTTGCCCGAGCCGGTGGTGCCGGCGATGAGCAGGTGCGGCATGCTGTCGAGCCGGGCGGCGATGGCCGCGCCCGACACGTCTTGCCCCAGGCCCAGCCGCAATTGGCCCTTGAGGTGCTCAAAGTTTTCCGACTCCATCACATCGCGCAGGGCCACCACCGAGGTCTCGGCGTTGGGCACTTCGATGCCCACGAAGCCCTTGCCCGGCACGGGCGCTTCAATGCGCACCGAGTGGGCCGAGAGCGCCAGCGCCAGGTCGTCGGCCAGCGCGGCGATCTTGCTAACCTTGACCTTGGTGCGCTTGCCGTTGCGCATCTCCACAAACTCCGGCTCGACGCCGTACTGGGTGATGGTCGGGCCGCGATTGACCTCCACCACCTTCACCGGCGCGCCGAACGATGACAGCGTATCTTGAATGAGATGGGCGCGCTTGAGGTCGGCCGCGTCGCTGGAGCTGGCTTCGGTGCCGGCGTCGAGCATATCGGCCACCAGCGGCAGCTCCCACGGCAACGCGCCGCCGATGACAAGCGGCTGATCGGCCGGGGTGGCGGGTGCGCCCGGTATGGCGGCCAGGGGCGCGGCGGCGGTGGGGGCGCCGGTGGGCAGCGGGGACGCCGGCGCGACGTTAGCCGGGCCAGCGGCCGGCGCGAGCGCAGCGGGCGCTTTGGCGGCGGGGGCGCGGGCCGCGCGGGCCGCGGGCGCGGCCGTTTGGGTGGGATCGGGCGGCTTCGGCAGCGGCAGTTGGCGCTCCACCTGCGGCGGGCGCAGGCGCTTGAGCCAGCCCGCCACCAGCAGCACCAACTCAGGGGCCGACAGGCCGGCGGTGAACAGGATGGCGATGATCCACCAGGCCACCAGCAGCACGGCGCTGCCCAGTTGGCCGAGCGCGCCCAGCAGCACGCTCAGAAAGAGCGCGCCAATGACGCCGCCGCCCCGGCCGGTGGCGACCGGGTCAAAGACAGTCTCGGCGGTTTCGGCCACGAAGAAGTGGAAGGTCGTCAGCAGCGCGCTGTACAGCATGAGCACGCCGACCAGGCGCTCCGGCTCGATCTGGGGCAGGCGGTCGCCGAACTTGCGCAGCACCAGCCACAGCCCCACGGCGCCGAGCGTCAGCGGAATACCCAGCGCGCCCCAGCCGGCCGCCTGCCGGATGAGGTTGAGCAGCCCCTGCAAAAAGGGGATGTTGCTTTGGGTGGCGAACAGACTCAGGCCGGTGATGAGGCCAATGAAGGTAATAACGATGCCGAGGATGTCGAGCTTGCGGTCGAGCGACATGCCGGCCGGCGGCAGCGGCTGTTGGGCGCGGGCGCGGCTGGGGCCGGTGGGTCGCCCGCTGCCGCCGCTCCTGGCGGGGCCGGGCTTGGCGGGCGCGCTCTTAGCCGGCGCGGGGGCTTTGGCGGGGCCATTTTTGGCCGGCGCAGCGCCCTTGGCCGGCGCGGGGCCACGACTGCTTTTCCCCTTGGGGGGGTCGGCTTTGCCCTTGTTTTTGCCCTTTTCTGGGCTTCGGCCGAGTAGTTTATCGAGCACGGGGTGTCCTCTAACCGAATTATAGCACGGGAGTTCGGGTGATTGAGAAGGCGCGTGGCGGGCAGAGGTCGGAAAACCTTTGGCCACGTATTACACGAATTTTGGTGGTTGGGCAGCTAAGAGGGAATGCCAGCGTCGGGGCCGACATTGAGTTACGCCTTCGGCCGGCTTCGCGCAGGCTGGACCTCACGCCTCAGCCAGCCAACTGCTGGGCGTGGGCCAGGGCGGCGTCGAGCATGGCGGGTGTCAGGCGGCCGGTGTTGGTGTTCTGCGGGCTAGGGTGGTAGCTGCCCAGGAGCGTGTACGGGCCAACCGCGTAGGCCAGGTTGTGACCAAAGATGGGTTTCGGCAAGGGCGGCGCGTGTCCCGCCTTCACCAGCGCGGCCAGCAGCGCCGCAAAGCCGATGCCGCCCAGCGCCAGCAGCACGCGCACGTTGGGTAATAACCGCAGGTGTTCTTCTAAGTAGGGATGGCAGTTCGCCAACTCGGCGGTGGTCGGTTTGTTGTCGGGCGGGGCGCAGTGGGCGGCGGCGGCCATGTACAGGTCGCGCAGCACCAGGCCGTCGCCGCGCTGGGTGGAGGTGGGCTGGCTGGCATAGCCGGCGCGGTACAGCGCGGCGGTGAGGAAGTCGGCCGAGGGGTCGCCGGTGAACAAGCGGCCGGTGCGGTTGGCGCCGTGCGCGCTGGGGGCCAGGCCCACCAGCAGCACGCGCGCGGCCGGGTCGCCGTGGCCGGGCACCGGGCCGCCCCAATAGTCCTGGTCGCGGTAGGCGCGGCGTTTCACGGCGGCCACCTGGGCGCAGTAAGCGGTCAGGCGGTCGCAGCGCCGGCAGGCGACGAGGCGGGCGTTGAGGTCGGTGAGCGCGTTCATGGTGGCGGGTTGATTCTAAGAGCGCGTCTGAAAAGTCGGACTAGCGGAAACGGCAAAGGTCGGGCAAGCTTGCGGGATGACCAAATCCAAGCAAACTTACCCGACCGATCTGAATGATACCCAATGGCAGGTGATTGCGCCAGAGTTGCCAGCG
>JBBRZY010000162.1:0-8664 GCA_038252885.1 Anaerolineales bacterium
CACGCGCCTGGGCCTGCCGGCCGTCCTCGGCCTGGCCCAACCCGAAGCCACCTGGCGCGAGTTGAGCGAACGCCTGGGCGTGGCCCTGTTCGAGTTGCCGCTGCCGCCGCCCTCCGTGCCGGGGATGCGGCTGTTCGATGTGGTGCGCGGCGCGCTCGAACGCGCCGGCGGCCGCCTGATAGTTGGGCCGCCCGTACGCGGCTGGGCGGACGTGGCCGGCACGGCGCAGGGCATTTTGTCCGAGACATCCGGTCACACCCGCGCCTACGCCGCCCAGCACATCATCCTGGCGACCGGCGGCTTTCGGCACGGCGGTCTACACTCGCCCGCGCCCGGCCAGGCCCGCGAGACCGTGTTCGATCTGCCCGTGACCACCGGGCCGGAGTGGTTCGCGCCGCTCTATTGGCAGCCACACCCGTATGCGCGCTTCGGCCTGCGCGTGAACGACAGATTGCGCCCATTGGGGGCCGACGGCCAGCCGTGGACTAACGTGCAAGCTATCGGCGGACTGTTGGCCGGCGCGGACCGCAACGGCGAGGGCTGCCGCGAGGGCCTCGACCTGGCGACGGCGTATCGCGCCGTCCAGGCAATGGAACTCTAACGACCATGGCGACTTCATTTGATCTGCCCGTGCTCGACACGCAGCTAACCGCCGACCTGTGCATCAAGTGCAACATCTGCACGGCGGCTTGCCCGGTGGCGGCGGTGACCGAACTGTTCCCCGGCCCTAAGGTCGTCGGCCCGCAGGCCCAGCGCTTTCGTGCGCCCGGTGCGCCGGTGGTCGACCACGCCGTGGACTACTGCTCGGCCTGCGGCGTGTGCTCGCGCGTCTGCCCGCACGGCATCGAGATTGCCGAGATGAACCTGGTGGCCAAGGCCCGCCTGGCTGATAGCCGCGGCCTGTCGCTGCGCAACCGCCTGCTGGGCCGCAGTGAGTTGGTCGGGCGGCTGGGCTCGCTCTTCGCGCCGCTCTCCGACTTGCCGATCCAGAACAAGCTGCTGCGCCGCCTGGCCGAGTGGACGTTGGGCGTCAGCCGCGACGCTGCCTTCCCGCGCTTCGCTCGCCAGAGTTTCCGCGCCTGGTTCAAGCGGCTGGCGGGTGCGCCCGCGCCCGTGACGGCCATGCCCAAGGTGGTCTATTTCCACGGGTGCAGCACCAACTACTACGAGCCGCGCGTGGGCCAGGCGGCCGTGGCCGTGCTGCGCCACTTAGGCTGCGAGGTCGTGCTGGCCGAACAAAACTGCTGCGGGCTGCCGCTGCAATCCAACGGCGAGTTTGGGGCCGCCCGCGCCTATGCCCACGCCAACCTGCGCAAGCTCGCGCCGTATGTGCGGCAGGGCTACGTCGTCGTCGGCACCTCCACCAGTTGCACGCTGACGTTTAAGCACGAGTACCACTCGGTGCTGGGCATCTCCGGCGAAGAGCACGACCTGGTGTCCGGCGCGACCTACGACTTCTTCGAGTTCCTGCAAATGCTCGAGGCGGCCGGCCAACTCAAGACAGACTTCCGCCCGGTCACGCGGCCGGCCTTGGTCTACCACGCGCCCTGCCAGTTCCGCACGCACGGGGTGGGCAAGCCCGCCGCCGACCTGCTGCGGCGCGTGCCGGGGGTGCAAGTGGCCGAGACCCAGGCCGAGTGCTGCGGCGTGGCCGGCACCTATGGCCTCAAGGTCGAGAAGTACCAAATCGCGGTGGAGGTGGGGCGCGGGCTGTTCAACGAGATCCGCGACTCGGGCGCACCAACCATCGCCTGCGACTCTGAGACCTGCCGCTGGTGGCTGGCCCAGCACACCGGTCTGCCGGCCGTGCACCCGGTGGAGGTGCTGGCTGAGGCGTACGGGCTATAGCCCCAGCGGCTGGCGACCCGACAATAACAAACACGCCATGCTGACCCGCCGTCTCCTCACCCTCTTCACGCTGCTAGCAGTGGCGCTGCCGTGGCCGGTCGCCGTCCCGGCCGCGGGCGCGCCTCCAGCGGCAATCGCTCTGCCCGCCGCCGGCTGCACGCCCAACGTTGTCAACTACGATATCGTCTATGTGCGCGCGCCGCGCTTCGGCGACAACACTAACAGCGTTTGGCCCGACACCGTGCGCCCGCTGCTGCCCGATGCCGGCGCAGACCTGCGGCTGCTCCATCCCAACTGCACCGAGGAAGTGCTGTTTCCGCTACCGGCCCATGCCGGCCTCATTGACGGCGCGCTGGGCGACGGCTCGGTGTCTGATCCGAACCTCTCGTTCAACGGCGAGTGGGTGGTCTTCACCTACTATCACGACCAGACCGACACCAACGTGCAGCGCTGCGCCGGCGGCGGCGAGTGCCTCAGCTACAAAGGGGCCGACATCTACCGGCTGCACCTGCCCACCCGCGCCGTCGTGCGGCTGACCCAGCAAGAATTCACGCCCAACCTTGGCAACAGCGCCAACTTCAATTGCGACGTGCCCTACACCAACTGCCCGAATGTCGGCGTGTTCAACGTCGGGCCGGCGTTCGTCAGCCAGGCCGACCCCGCCCATCCGGCCATCGCCTTCACCTCCACCCGCAACAACTTCCTGCCGCCCAAGGCCTTCAACAGCGCCGAACGCACGCTGCAACTGTTTATGATGGATTGGGACGGCCGCAACGTCACGCAGTTTGGCTATCTTAACAACGCCCAGGCGCTGCACCCCTTCCAGTTGGCCGACGGCCGGCTGATGTTCACCAGTTGGGAGAACCAGGGCGCGCGCGACACGCGCCAGTTCAACCTGTGGTTCATCGCACCCGACGGCACACAGTGGAACTCCGGCTCCGGCCTGGGTGAGAACGCCACCGGCCACCACTTCATGACGCAGATGCCCAACGGCGACATCGCCGTGGTGCGCTACTACAACCTCAACAACAACGGCTTTGGCGACCTCGTGCGCTATCCGCTCGACCCGCCCGGGCCAGACTTCGCGCCGGTGATTAGCAACACCACTTACATGCCACTGCAGCGCCCCGCCCAGGTTGACCTGACCCCCTGGACCGGTGACGCCTGGGGACTGGCGGGCGACATGCCCGCGCCCTGCACCACCAGCGCCTACATCTATCCGCCGGTGGCGTGCGGCGGCGGCAACATTAGCCGGGTGGGCAAGGTGACCATGCCAGCGGCGGCCCCAGGGGGCGGGGTGCTGCTGGTTTACACCCGCGGCTCGGCCAACCACAACGGCGGCATCGTCGGCGGGGGGTTGGCCGCGCCTTACTATGATGGCGGGCTGTACCTGCTGCCTGCCAACCTGGCCCAGACCGGCGCGCCCGAGCCGACCGACCTAAACGTCATCCTCAATGACCCGGCCTATAACGAGCAATGGCCGCGCCCGGTCGTCAACTACAATAGCCTGATGGGTGTCAGCCAGCCGGCCGTGTGGCCCGACCTGGCCAACAACGGCAGCGCCCACCTGGAGGCCAACACGCCGCTGGCGCTGGTTGGCGCGTCGTCGATGACCTGGCGCGACACTAACAGCCGCCCTGGTCCCTATGGCGGCGACCCAGACCCGTTCAACGCTAGCCACGAAGCCCTGTTCGCCTGGCTGCACCAGGGCGCCGACGCCGGCCTGTACGCCGATGACGACATCTACGCCCTGCGCGTGCTGGCGCTGCTGCCCTCCACTGACCGCACCTACCCCAATGACGGCCCCGGCTACAGCGACGTGGGCGACGAGCGCATGCGCATTTTGGGTGAGATCCCCGTGCGGCACGAAGGCGTAATCGACGGCAACGGCAGCACCGACACCTCGTTCCTGGTGCGCCTGCCGGCCGACGTGCCCTTCACCTTCCAAACGCTCGACCGCAATGGCATGGTGCTGAACATGGCCCAGACCTGGCACCAACTTCGCCCCGGCGAAGTGCGCTACGACTGCGGGGGCTGCCACGCCCACACGAAGCCCCCGCTCGACTTCTACACTACGGCGGCCGGCCAACCGGGCTTTGTGCCAACCGACCTGGCGCTGCAAACGCCGCTGCTCTCGTTGGCGGCGCTCAATGGCAGCCCGGCCACAGTGACTCAGACGGTTCAGCAAGTGACCGTCGAGTACGGGCGCGACATCGAGCCGATCTTGGCCGCCAAGTGCGCGGGCTGCCATACGGCCGACACTGGCGTGAACGGCCAGGGCAATCTGAACCTGCACGACACCGGCGCCTCGCCCGGCACGTACTTCCGGCTGGTGGAGGACTATCAGGCCAACTATGGGCTTGGCGTGCCGAGCGGGGCGGCCGAGCCCAACTACTTCATCGGGCCGCAGCTGACGCGTTACATCCGCGCGTTCCAGGCGCGCGAGAGTCTGCTGATCTGGAAGCTGTTTGGCGCGCGCCTCGACGGCCGCACCAACGGCACCCGCACCGGCGACATTGACTACACGCCTGCGTCCGACGCCATCCACCCGCCGCTGCTCACCTGGGCCGAGAAGCTGACCCTGGCGCGCTGGGTAGACTTGGGCGCGCCGATCGAGCGGGACGAGTACTGGGGCTGGCTCGAGGACGACCTGCGCCCAACGCTGTGGGTCGCCCCTACCATCTTGCAGGCCCGCCTCAACCCGACTGGCAGCGTGGTCGTGGGCGCGTATGATCTGGAGTCCGGCTTGGAGCCGAACTCGCTGAGCGTGACGTTTGACGTGGCGGTGGGCGCGCAGCCGGCCGGCCACAACTTTGCCACCGGCCTCAGTCCGGCCAACGGCGGCACCATCACCGTCAGTCTGCCGGCGGTGGTGGACCTGGCGGCGGCCGGCGCGACGCTGACGGTGCGCATCACCGACCAGGTGGGGCATGTGACGGAGGTGGTGCGGACCTTCAGCCCTAGCCCGCAGCCGATCAGCCAACTCTACCTGCCGGTGGTGGACCGGCTGGCGACGGCTGCCTTCGGTCGCCACCTCGTACATCCCTGACGGAGCCCACATGCACTTCGTTATCATCGGCACGGGAGCCATTGGAAGCTACATCGGCGGCAGCCTGGCGGCGGCGGGCCACGCGGTGACATTTTTGGCCCGTCCCGGCAAGGCCGCGGCATCGCACGGGCGTGTTCTGCGGCTGACGCCCGGCCCCGGCGAGGCGGCGGTGAGCATCCTCGCGGCTGTGACGAACTCGCCGGCCGAGGCATTGGCTGGCCCGCCCGTCGACGCCCTCATCCTGGCTGTGAAAGCCTATGACACCGCCCAGGCCTTAGCCGGCCTACGGGCCGTGACGGCGACTCCCCCCCCGTGCTTGTGCCTGCAAAACGGCGTAGAGGCCGAGGCTGAGGTTGCCCGCGTCTTTGGGCCGGGCGTGGCGGTGGCCGGCACGGTGACCACGGCGGTCAGCGTCCGCGCCGTGAGCGAGATTGTGGTAGAGAAGCGGCGCGGCGTGGGCGTGGCGCTGGGGCATCCGATCAGCGCGGCGCTGGTGGCCGCCCTGAGCGCGGCTGGACTGCGCGGGCGGGGCTACGCCGCCGCTGGGCCGATGAAGTGGTCGAAGCTGCTGACCAACCTGCTGGGCAACGCCACGTCGGCTATCCTCGACTTGCCGGTGGCGGCGATCTTGGCCGACCCGCGCTTGTTCGCGCTTGAAGCGGCGGCGGTGCGCGAGGCGGTGGCGGTCATGCGGGCCTACGGCTACGGCGTGGTCGACCTGCCGGGGGTGCCGGTGCGGCTATTGGCGGCGGCGGTGCGGCTGCCGGCCGGGCTGGCGCGCCCGCTGCTGGCGCGAGCAGTGGGCGGCGGGCGCGGCGGCAAGATGCCCTCGCTGCACATTGATTTGCACGCCGGCAAGCCGCAGACTGAAGCGCGCTGGTTGTATGGCGCAGTGGCGCGCCACGGGGCCGAGCGCGGTGTGCCCACGCCCATCAACCAGATACTGACGGACACGCTGGAGGGGCTGACCAGCGGCGCACTGGATAAGGCGATGTTCCGGCAGCGGCCGGAGGCCCTGCTGGCGCTTATGAAGTAGCGGCCCTGGGCTGCGATGATTCAATTGGCCGCCGACAACTGCGACGTCGGTGGCTATTTTTTTAAGGTTCGCGACCGGCCTTACTGGCTGAGGGACGTGGCGACTTTGGCCGGCTTGGGCTCTTGCTGGTCTTTGTTGATGCGGAGACCTAAGCCTTCAAGCAGCGTCAACCTCGGTGGGTGTTCGTCTGCAACGACGTTGTCGGAGATGGTCTCGGGCGGGTCGTTGAGGTGCTTGGCGTGAACTTAGTCGACACGGCGGAAGTGGTTGTCCTTCGGCCAGGTGTCGAGCAGGTTGGGGCCGAGCTCGCGCAGGGCGGCGGGGCGGGTGGTCTGCGTGTCTTAGGGCCGATAGGCTGAGGCCTAATGCGAGGCCTGAGTCACTTCGGCCTGGACGGCCTTGATCGTGGCCATGTCGATCTTCAGCACCGCGCCGGCTTTGGTGTGCTTGGCGACCACGTTCTTAAACTTGAGGGCCCAGGCGTCGAACTGGCTTTGGCCCCCGGCCAGGGTGATCTGCTGGCGGGTCCATTGTTTGTGCGAGCCGAACACCCCGCCCTTGGTTTCGTCGCCGAAGGCCACCTGGGCCTTCTTCCACAGGTCGTTGACCTTGTCCATCCCTTCCTCGCGCGACAAGACGTCGTTGCCGAGACGCACGAGGTCGGCGCTCAGGTCAACGAATTTCTCGGCCGCATCCTGGCCGGCATCCTGCAGGCGAACCAGGTTGGGTTGATTGGACTGTTCGTTCTTGGCCGAAACGGTGGCGTCTTCGGCCGAGAACCAGGCCTGAACATCGCGGTTCAGGGGGAACTTGAGCTTCTTGAGTTCGCCGTAGAACTTGCCGCCCAAATAGGCCTTGACGGGTTTGGGCAGGGGGTTGCCGTCTTCGTCGGTGTCGGCGTCAAAATCGGTCACACCGGGGTTCAGCGGCAGGCCGTATTCGTCGGTCAAGGAGGCTTCAAGCTCGCTGAGGGCCATCTCGGCCTCGTCGGCGCGCGCTTTGGCGGCGTCGCGGGCTTGCTCGAAGGCGACGTAGTTCTCGGTCAACGCCATGAGTTTGTTGCGGTATTGGTTGGCGATGGACAGCATGTTGGTGATTGGGATCGAGAGCGACTGGGCCTGCTTGGCCCGCAAGGCGCTGGAGAGCATTTCCAGGCGGCCCAGGAGCGTGACGATACTGCGCTTGAACTCGGCCTTGGCGAAACCCAGCAGGAGCGTGGCTTCCTCGGCGGCCTCCTTCGACTTGGTGCGGGTGGTATCGAGCGCTTCTTTGGCTTTGGAGACGGCCAGGGCGGCGGCGCGGGCGGTGGTCAGCTTGGCGGCTTCTTCGGTCGCGGCCTTGGCGGCGGCTTGAGCGGTCTGGGCGGTCTCAACGGCCGCGGTCGACTCACCAGAGGCGGTAATGCTTTGTTCGGCGACGACTGTGTGGGCGGGCGGGAGTTTGGCAATATCAAAGCGCTGCCACACCGTGCCACGGTGCGCGGCGTTGAGGAGCTTGAGCTGAGTGCCGATGTCATCGTTGCCGAGCTTGGCCAACGTGCTCAGGCGCGAGCGCCAATCGGCTTCAGTTAGCAGGTCGGGGTAACTCGGCACGGCCGGGGCGGCGGTGCTGGGGCGCGGCGGGGCATTCTGGGGCGCCGTGGTAGTAGGAACGGTGGTGGGCGCGTCGGTGACCGGGCGACTTGGGCCACTGACGTTACTGTCGGTGGGGGTCACTTGCTCGCTATCGGTAGGGGCAACTTGCTCACTATCGGAGTCGGACACCTGATCGGTGACGGGCGTGGGGCTCTCTTCAGACGGCGACTCGGGCGTTGTTGGCGTAACGTTCTCGTCGGACGACTCAACACTGGGCGCGGACGATGACTCGGGGGTCGGTCGGACTCCGAGCATAGGCCCGCTGTTGCCCGAGGGGCGCGTGGTCGTCGGGGAGGCACTCACCCACTGTTCCTTCTGGCTGACCGCGCGCTGCACGGTGGCGGCGCTGCGCTTGGTGAGGCTGAGGCCCATGAAGTAGGACTTGTGCCACGGTTCGCCGGCGCTAGCCGGCGCGGCCACGGCGCGTTGAAGGGCGGGCGCAGCAGAGTTTGACGGGCCGCGCGAAAGCAGGTCGTTGGTGGCGGAGTTGCCAAGCTGGCGCTGGAGCTTGACTACGTCTTGGGCAGTGAGCGTGGCCGGGTCGGCCAGGGCCCGCTGCACCAGGGCCTCGGCCCCACTGTTGCGGATGGGCGTGGGCCGGGCGGGCGCATTGGTACGCGCGGTGGTCTGGGTGGTGGTGGTCTGCGTCTGTTTAGGCATGGTTTTACCAAGCGGATTGGAGATAATTATACTGACAATTTGGTTGGTGGATAGTGCGCGAGGGTTGCTGGGAGCATTTCAGTCTGTGGGGGCCAAGTTGGAAAAGGACTGGTCACCGGCAACGGCGAGACTGGCTCTCACCGCAATGGGTGGCTGTGAGATTGCATATCTGACCGAAGGAAATTTTTACCAGGGGAGGGTGGGCAAGCTCACCCTCCCCTGGTAAAAATTTCTGGCTGGCCCAAAGCGGCAGCGGCCTCAATGGGCGTGTAAACCCGCTGGCGGCAGCGAAATGCGCGCGCGTCAGTAACCTCGGCTGCGAGGCTAACCAGCGCGGACGTGGATAAGGGCGACCCTATTACCAGCGCTAGTGACTGCGAAGCCCCACGGTCCTGAGGTCTTGGCCCCCAAACTGAAATACGCCCCGAAAAAGTCGG
>JBBRZY010000163.1:0-8657 GCA_038252885.1 Anaerolineales bacterium
CGACCGGCTGGAGCGGGCGCGCCAGATCATCGAGCGGCTGATCACCCAACTCGGCGCGCCAGCCCGCGTGGAGGCCACGCTCGACCGCCGCGCCGCCGTCACCGGGGCCGACTTCGTCATCACCACCTTCCAGCAAGGCGGGCTGGAGGCCTACGCGCTCGACATCGAGATCCCGCAGCGCTACGGCGTTGAGCAGTGCGTGGGCGACACGCTCGGGCCGGGCGGCGTCTTCCGCGCCCTGCGCAGCATTCCGGTGCTGGTCGGGCTGGGTCAGGAGCTAGATGAGGTGGCGCCGGACGCGCTGCTGCTGAACTACACCAACCCCATGGCCGCCAACTGCTGGGGCTACGATGTGATGACCGGCCGGCCGCACGTGGGCCTGTGCCACAGCGTGCAGGGCACCAGCGAGCTGCTGGCCGGTTGGCTGGGCGTGCCGGTGGATGAAGTGACCTACCGGGTGGCCGGCATCAACCACCAGGCCTGGTTCCTCGAGTTGAAGCGCGGCCAAGAAGACCTGCGGCCCGCCCTGCGCCAGGCCGTGCTCGACCCGGCCCGGCGCGGCACTGAGCCGGTGCGGATTGAGATGTTCGAGCACTTTGGCTACTTCGTCACGGAGTCGAGCGGGCACAACAGCGAATACTCGCCCTACTTCCGCAAGACGGCGGCCATGGTCGCTAACGAACTGGTGCCGCGCTTCACCAGCCCCGAGGTGTACTGGTACGGCTGGGGCGCTACCGGCGGCTGCCTGAAGTACTGCATTGACCGCCAGGAGGAGGCCTTCGCCGCCGACCACGCCGACCAGCCCGCGCCCACCGTGCGCAGCAAGGAGTACGGCGCGCGCATTATCGAGGCCATCGTCACCAACCAGCCGATGCGCGCCAACTGCAACGTGCCCAACCACGGCCTGATCGACAACCTGCCCGACGGCTGCTGCGTCGAGGTGCCCTGCCTGGTGGACGGCAACGGGGTCAACCCCACCAAGGTCGGCCGGCTGCCCACGCAACTGGCGGCGCTCAACCGCACGAACGTCAACGTGCAAGAGCTGATTGTGGACGCGGCCAAGCGCGGCGACCGCGAGGCCGTGCACCACGCCGTGATGCTCGACCCGCTGACCGCCGCGGCGTGCACCCTGCCCCAAATCCACGCCATGACCGACGAGCTGCTCGCGGCCCAGACCCGCTGGCTGCCGCAGTTCGCGGCCTAACGCGCCAGCAAAGGCCAAAACAAAAAAGCGGCGGGGCCATCTGTGGATGATGACCCCGCCGCTTTTTGGTTGGAAGTTATTGCGTCGCGCTAGGCTGGCCAGAGCTGCGGGAAGAAGTCGCTGTTGAACGGCTGGCCGTCGTAGGCGTTCGGGCCGAGGAAGGTCAGGTTGGGGTGCGGCGGCTGCCCGGCCTTGAAATAGGTGTCACCGGGCATCATGTGGCTGATGACGCACAGGCGCGGCTGGGCGCTCAGGTTCGGCCCGGAGCCGTGGAAGGTCAGCGAGTGGTGAAAGCTGGCCTGCCCCGCTTTCAAGAAGACCGGCTCTTCCGACCAGTGCGCGTCTGGGCCGGCCAGCCGCGCGAAGGTGTCCTTCCACTCTTCCATTTCTTTCTTGTCGTTGCCGCTGCCCTCGATCAGCCCCCACTTGTGGCTGCCGACCACCATCTTCATGGTGCCGTTGGTCAGGTCGGTGTCTTGCAGCGCCACCCACGACGAGCACATGTTGTCGGTGCTGCACGACTGCCAGAAGCCGAAGTCCTGGTGCCAGCCGACATTGCCGGCGTTGGTCTGTTCTTGCCCGTTGGTGCCGGGCTTGTAGAGCGCCTGGTCGTGCCACAGCCGGGCGCTATCACTCCGCATGAGCCGTGACGCGATCTTGCCGATGACGGGGGCCAGGATGGCCTTGCGCATCTCGGCGTTCACCCAGAAGGCGTCCACCTGCTGGCGCAGCACCGGGCTGTCGGGGGTGACGACTGGCAGGGTGTAGAAGGGCGTCACGGTGTAGTCTTTCTCGCCGGCCCACAGCCGGGCGTGCGCCTCTACCAGGCGCTGCACCTCGGCCTCGTCGAACAGCACCGGGCTGATCCACCAGCCGCGCTCCCAATATTCGGCGATCACGGCCTCAGTGACGATATCATCGATGGCGTCGAGACTCAGTAGCATGGTCAGGTCACTCCAATGAAGAGGTTCAGAGCCGGGGATTGCCGGCGTATCTAGCGCGGTCCAGGCCGGGATGATAACGGCGATAGCCGCGCCGCGCAAGATGGGTGGGTCAACGGGAGCATTTCAGTGGGGGGCCAATATTGTAAAGGGCTATGTAGCCGGCAACGTCGAGACAGGTTCTCACTGCAATTTGAGGTGGTGATGTTTCGTATCTGACCGAAGGAAATTTTTACCAGGGGTAGGTGGGCAAGCTCATCCGCCCCTGGTAAAAATTTCTGGCTGGCCCAAAGCGGCAGCGGCCCTAAGGGGCGTGTAACCCCACTGGCCGTAGAGATCGGCGCGCCGGTCAGTTAATTACCCAGCGGCGAGTCGCGCTGACGAGCGCGCAGATTAGCCTGACCCAGCGCCTTGCGCTGACCCCGACGGTCCTGAGGTTCTTGCCCCCAAACTGAAATAACCTCTGGGTCAACTCGCGCAGCGCGGCTCACGCGGCGGCGTCCACCCCCAGCGCCGCACGGAACTGCGTCACCAGTGTGGCCCGCTCGGCCGGCGGCAGCAGGCTGGCCTCGGCGGCGGTCAGCAGCGCCTGGTGCAGGTTGGGCAGGCTTAGCCCCAGCACCTCCACCGCGCTCTGGTACTCGTCGGTCAGCGTGATGCCCGACACGCCGGGGTCGTCGGTGTTGAGCGTAGTGCGCAGGCCCAGCGCGTTCATGGCCGGCAGCGGGTGGGCTGACAAGGCGCTCACCACGCCGCTCTGATAGTTAGAGGTCAGGCAGACCTCGAAGCTTATGCCGCGCTCGCGGGCCAGCGCCGCCACGGCCGGGTCTTCGACCACGCGCACGCCGTGCCCCACGCGCTGCACGCCCAGGTGCTCGATCGCGTCGCGCACAGTGGCCGCGCCGGTCCACTCGCCGGCGTGGGCCACGCGGCCCAGCCCGGCCTGCCCCGCCGCCTGAAACACCCCCCGAAACGACTCGGCCGTAAAGTTCACTTCGTCGCCGGCCAGGTCGAGGCCGACCACGCCCTGCGCCTGGCGGTCAGCGGCGATCTGCGCCACCTGCTCGGCCACCCCCACCGACTCGTGCCGGTTCAGGCTGACGATCAGGCGCACTTGCAGGCCGGGATGGTCGCGGCCGGCGTCGGCCACGGCCGCAATCACCCAATCGGTCACCTCGGCCAGCGCGTACTTGCGGGCGTTGGCCAGCGCGGCGGGCGTGAAGCGCAGCTCGAGGTAGCGCACGTTGTCATGGGCGGCGTCTTCGACCACCTCATACGCCAGGCGGCGGATAATCTCGGGCGATTGGTAGAAGCGGCGCAGCACATCGAACTTGGCGAGGAACTGGCGGAAGCTGCGCTCGCCGGCCGCCATCTGCACATAGGGGCGCAGCGCATCGAGGCTGGCGGCCGGCACGTCGAGCGCATACTGCAGCGCGATCTCGCGCAGGCTGGTCAGGCGCAGCGAGCCCTCCAGGTGGCGATGCAGATCAATCTTCGGCAGGCTGGCCAGCACTGCGCGGGCCGCCGGGTTGGGGAGCGAACTGGGCATTGTTGGCCGATGATACCGTGAACAAGGGGGTGAGGCAAACCGAAGTTGGAGGTCGGAAGTCGGAAGTCAGACAGGACCGTTGGGGGAAGAACGGGCGGTTGGTGGGGTGGCCGGTGAGCGACAAAACACAGGCCGATCAGTTTTGCTGACCGGCCTGTGCCAGTGAGTGGCGAATGCGGCCGCTGCCGGCTAGCGCTTGCGGCGGCGGCGCTTGCCGCCCCCGGCTTCGCCTGGCGCTTCGGCCGCCACGCTGGGGGCGCCCACGCCATGCTCGGCGGGGGCGTCGGGTGTAGCCGGGGCCGCGCCCGCGTCGGCGGCGTGGTCGCGGGCATAGTGGCAATCCTTGTACTTCTTGCCCGAGCCGCACCAGCAGGCGTCGTTGCGGCCCAGGTTGCGGGCCTCGGCCGGCGCCGGCCCGACCTCTTTTTGGGTGGGGGTGGGGGCCGGGGCCTCCACCAGCCGCGCGCCTGACGGCCGCAGCCCGGCGATCGGACGGGCCGGCCCAGCGTTGGCGGGGCCGGCGGCGCGGGCGGCTGGCGGGCGCTGCTCGGCCTCGTTGATGGCGCGCGGGCGATAGGTGAACGCCTTGGCCACCACGCCGGCGCGCATGTTCACCAGCAACTGCGTGAACATATCGAAGGCACGGCCCTTGTAGGCCACCAGCGGGTCGCGCTGGGCGTAGGCCTCCAGGCCCACCGCCGTGCGCAGTGCCTCGACCGATGTCAGGTAGTCGACCCACAGGCTGCCAACCACCTGCACCATAATCTGGCGGAACAACTGCGAGAGCGTGGTTCGGCCGACCACGGCCAGCGCCTCGGCGCGCACCGCGCCGCTTAGCTCGCCCAGCGTCGGCGTGACCGTCAGCGCCGTGCTCACCTCCGGCGCGGCGGCCAGGGCCGTGCGCAGGAAGGGCGGCAGTTCGTTCACGCGGGCCGGGGCCAGCCGGCGATACTCGGCCTCGCCCCACATCTGGTGCAGCGCGGCCAGCGCGCCGTGCAGGTGCTCGATCACATCGGCCTTCAAGTCCTCAGCCGACCAATCGGCCACCATCTCGGCCGCCACGAAGAAGTAGTTCAGGCGCTGGGTGCGCACGCTCACCTTGCGGTGGGTCTTTTGGTCGAAGCCGGTCAGCGTGCCCACGGCCATGCTCACCAGCGCGCGCGTCAACTGGTCGCGGGTGGAATTTTGGTCGAGGTGCTGCGCCAGCTCGCGCTCGATGTCGGCCAGGCTGCGGGTGGCCTTGGTGAGGTGGGTCTGCTCGGCGGCGTCAATCAACTGCTGGCGCACCGTGTCCCAGGCTTCGCCCGCCACGGCCTCGCGCTGGATCGACAGCCCCGCGCCCAGGCGGCGCTCGATGGTCGTCACCAGCCCGGCCCGCACGCGGCTGGCGGTGGCGGCCTCGGCCCAATCGGGAATTTGCTTCTTGAAAGCCTTGTAGTCGAAGTCTTGCGTGTCGGCCGCGCTCGGCTGCAAGGCGATGCCCAGCACCTCGCTCACCAACCGATAAGCCGGGCGGGCCTCAATCGCGCCGCCCTTCTCCTCGGCCTCGTTCTCCAGCGCTTCCAGGGCCAGGTCGGCCTCGGCCCGCTTGGCCTTCACCTGGCTGGCCAGCCGTTCTTCGGCCGTGTCGGCCTGTTGGCCGACCGCCTCCAGCAGGTGGGCGCGCTCGGTTTCCAGCGCCTGCCGGGCCAGCGCCAGCAGCGCGGCTGGCTTATCAGCCTCGTCTTCCAGGTCGCGCAGCAAGATTTCGAGCACGTAAGACGGGTAGACTAGCTCGGCGCTGACCGGCAGCGACGGCTGCGACTCTTCCAGCCAGGCGAACAGCCGCCAGCGGCCCTCGGGGTCGTGCTCGGCCTGCTCCACGCGCCGGCTGACCTCGGTCGTCAGCATCTCCAAAAAGTCGTCGGTCAGGTCGTCTTTGGTGAACACCCGATCGCGCTGGGCGTAGATGCGGTTGCGCTGGGTGTTGAGCACGTCGTCGTATTCGAGCAGGTGCTTGCGCACGTCGAAGTTTTGGCCTTCCACCCGCGTCTGGGCCTGCTCGATGGTGCGGTTGACCAGCCCGGCCTGAATCGGCACGCCGTCGTCAATCTTCAGGCGCTGCATCATGTCGCTCACGCCCTGCCCGCCGAAGCGGCGCATCAACTCATCTTCCAGCGACAGATAGAACTGGCTCGAGCCGGGGTCGCCCTGGCGGGCGGCGCGGCCGCGCAACTGGTTGTCAATCCGGCGCGACTCGTGCCGCTCGGAGCCGATGACGTGCAGGCCGCCGATCTGCTTGACACGCGCGGCGTCGTCCATGGCCTGCAAGAACAGCTCGGCCTCCGGCTGATACAGGCCCCAGTCGGCCTTGGGCACCTTCTCCAACTCGGCCCGGCGGGCTTCACTGTTCAGGTTGTAGGGGTCGGCGTGGCCGGCCTTGCGCAGCACGCGGTTGACGGCGGTCACAACCTCTTCGGCCATCTCGCCGCCCAGCTTGATGTCGACGCCGCGGCCGGCCATGTTGGTGGCGATGGTCACCGCCCCCAGCGCGCCCGCCCCGGCGATGATGCGCGACTCTTCGTCGTGCTTCTTGGCGTTGAGCACATCATGCGGGATGCCGGCCTGTAGCACCTGCGCCAGCGCCGCCTCGCTGCCGGCCGGCAGCGCCAGCACCTTGAGCAGCCGCGCCAGGTTGTCTTCGCCCACCGGGTTTGACGAGAGGCCCAGGTCTTTGAGCTGCTTGGCCAAATCTTGGCGGGTGAGCGAGTACAGGTCTTCGTTCAACGGCTTAAGCTCGGCCACCTGCATGCCGTCTTCTTCTTTGTTGTTCTTCTCGAACCAGGCATCGCGGATCAGCAGCACTTGCGCCAACCGCTGCAGCGGCTCGGGCCGCAGCCGCTCTGACACGCGCTCCGACAGCTCGACCGAGGTGGTGCCCACCAGCAGCGGCTGGCCGACCACGTGCCGTTCCATAATCTGGATCGTCAGCGCCCGCAGCTTGCTCTCGGCCGTGCGGTAGACCACATCGGGGTAGTCTTTGCGCCGCCAATAGACGGCAGTCTTGGGGTCGTCTTTGCGGCCATAGTAGGTGAACTTCTGGCCGTCTTCTTTATATTCCACCATCGTCAGGCTGGTTTCGGGCCGGGTGGCGTTGTATTCCAGGTTGGTGGGGATGGCGACCACCGCCAGCTTGTAGATCTTGTCGAACTCTTCGGCCTCGGTCAGCGCCGTGCCGGTCATGCCGGCCAGCTTCTGGTACAGCCGGAAGTAGTTTTGCAGCGTGATAGTGGCGTAGGTGACGCTCTCCTGCTGCACCGGCACGCCTTCTTTGGCTTCCACCGCCTGATGCAGCCCGTCTGACCAGCGCCGGCCGGCCATCTGACGCCCGGTGAACTCGTCCACGATCACGATCTTGCCGGCCTGCACCAGATAGTCTTTGTTGCGCTTGAACAAGAACTCAGCCCGCAGTGCCTGCTCGAGGTGGCCCATGATGCGCGCCTGTTCGGGCGTGATGTCTTCTGGGCGGTCGGGGTCGCGCAGCGGCTCGCCCAGCAGCTTTTCAACATGCGCCTCGCCGATGTCGTTCAGCGAAACGTTGCGGTCGCGCTCGGAGACTTCGTAGTCTTCCGGCTTGAGCTGGCGCACGACCTGGCTCAGCCGGATATACATAGTCGGGTCTTCTTGCGCCGGCCCGCTGATGATCAGCGGCGTGCGGGCCTCGTCGATCAGGATGTTGTCGACCTCGTCCACGATGGCGAAGTAGCGCTCGCGTTGGACGCGCGCGTCGAGCGACAGCGCCATGTTGTCGCGCAAATAGTCGAAGCCGAACTCGTGGTTGGTGCCATAGACGATGTCGGCCGCGTAGGCCTCGCCCCGGTCAACCAGCCGCATCTGGTGCCCGTCTTCCTGGGCCGACTCTTTGCTCGGGTCGATCAAGAAGGCTTTGCGGCCGTTCTCGGTGCGGGCGGCCTCTTGCAGCACACCGACCGTCAGGCCCAACAGTTGGTAGATGGGGAACATCCAGCGCGCGTCGCGGCGGGCCAGGTAGTCGTTGACGGTGATCAGATGCACGCTGTGGCCTAGCAGGGCGTTCAGGTAGACCGGCAGCGTGCCGACCAGGGTCTTGCCTTCGCCCGTGCGCATCTCGGCGATCTTGTTGCCATGCAGCACCATGCCGCCGATCAGCTGCACGTCGTAGTGGCGCTGGCCGATGGCGCGCATGGCGGCCTCGCGCGTGGCAGCAAAGGCTTCCGGCAGCAGTTCGTCCAGCGCCTCTTGCTCGGCCTGTTTTATGTCTTCCGGGTCGTCCCCGGCTTCCTTCACCGCCTGGGCAATGTGGGCGCGGAACTCGTCGGTCTTACCCCGCAACTCGGCGTCGGTCAGCCGCTGAAAATCGGGCTCCAGGGCGTTAATTTCGGCGACCGCCGCAGAATACCGTTGAATGTCTTTCTTGTTCGGGTCGCCGGCAATGGCTTTGAGGAAGTTACGAAACATGCGAAATCCTTGGATAACGACGTATTTGAGACAGAATTATATCATGCAGACATTGGCGGTTTCTTAGAGCGACAGGCAGAAGTTAGAGGTCGGAAGTCAGAGTCGGCGGTCGGAGGGGCTCACCTAGAGTGAGGCGCGGCCTGATGAACCATTCCCTCCCTCTCACCGGTTTTTCTTTCTTTCCCTGCTACCGCAAGCGGTGGTACCATAATTGACCGCTGGCAGCTTTGAGCGATGCATCGCGCCGCCCTTATCGCCCACCAGGAGACCCCCATCCCACTCACCCAAGTCGAGAAGGCCCGCCGCTTCCAGGCGCTGCACGAAGGCCCTGGCGCGTTCATCATCCCCAACCCGTTTGACGTCGGCTCGGCCAAACTGCTGGCGGGGCTAGGCTTTCAGGCGCTGGCCACCTCCAGTGGCGCCTCGGCCAACGTGCTCGGCAAGCGCGATGGGCAGGTCACCCGCGCCGAAGCGCTGGCCCATGCCC
>JBBRZY010000164.1:0-8654 GCA_038252885.1 Anaerolineales bacterium
GCAACACGATCGTCACGCGCATCTACACCGACGCCGGAATCGTGGGCGAGGCTTTCGGCGGCGACGAGGATCAGCGCCAGGACCAAGTGGTGGGCCTAATCCGCGAGCACTTTGCGCCCATGCTGATCGGCCAAGACGCGCGCAACGTGGAGCGCCTGTGGGATGCGATGTTCCACAGCAACGTGGACCTGGGCAACCGCTCGATCCATGTGCTCGACCTGAACAATCGCGGCATCCTGATGCAGGCGATCGCCTGCGTGGACAACGCCATTTGGGATGCGCTGGGCAAGTTGTGGAACGTGCCGCTGTATAAGCTGCTGGGCGGCTACCGGGACAAAGTGCCGATCATCGCCATTGGCGGATACTACCAGGCCGGCAAGGGCCAAGACGCGCTCAATGAAGAGATGCTGCACTACAAAGAGCTGCAAATGGCCGGCGTGAAGTTCAAGGTGGGCCGGCTGAGCGTCGAGGAAGACGTGGAGCGCGTGACCCGCGTGCGCGAGTTGGTGGGCGACGACTTCATCATTGTGTGCGACGCCAACCAGGCCTGGACGCCCGATCAGGCGATTAAGTTCTGCCGCGCCGCCGCCAAGCTCAACCTGGGCTGGATCGAGGAGCCGGTGCAGTGGTCGGACCAGAACGAGGGGTTGCGGCTGGTGCGCGAGAACGCGCCGATCCCGGTGACGGCCGGGCAGGGCGAGATCAGCCGCTACGGCTGCCGCGAGCTGGTGGTGCAGGGCAAGGTGAACAACCTGAACGTGGACGTGACCATCGCCGGCGGCGTGACCGAGTGGCGGCGGATTGCGGCCATGGCGGCGCACTTCCACGTGAAGATGGCGCACCATGAGGAGTCGCAGGTGGCGCTGCATTTGTTGGCGTCGATCCCGCATGGGTTGTATGTCGAAATCTTCCCCAACCCCAAGCGCGACCCGATGTGGTTTGAGTTGCCGGTGGAGCAGCCGAAGATTCGCAATGGCTTTATGGAGTTGCCGACCGCGCCAGGGCTGGGGATGGCGTTGAACGAAGACATTATTGAGAAGTATCGGGTTTGAGGGGCTTCAGAAAACCTTTGACCACGAATTACACGAATTGCACGAATGGGATTCGGGGAGAACGTGGTTTGAGGTGGCAGGCGGGGGCCGCTGGCGATTGTCCTAAAGGATGCTTCGCTAAATTCGAAGCAACGCAAGACGAAGCCCGTAACCCGGTGGGCCAACATGACCTGCGCGGGCTGGGATGTTTGCTAGACGATCGCTGCGGTCAACAACGCTGACGGCGTTTGCAGCGCAGCACTGTCGTGGAAGGGATAGACACGGTCGAATGGTCAGCGAACTCGCAATTCCGGTGATGGATCAAACCACGCTCTCGGTGCGGTTGACGCACTGGCTGAAGCGCGAAGGAGACGCCGTGGCGGACGGCGAGGCGGTGTTTGAGATCGAGACCGACAAGGCCACGGTCGAGGTGCCGGCTCAGGGCGCGGGCGTGCTGCGGAAGATTCTGATCCCGGCCGGGGTGGAGGTGCCGCCGCGCACAGTGGTGGCGCTGATCGCCGAACTGCACGAAGCCCTGCCGGAGATTGACCCCTACTACCGCACCGAGAGGCCGGCTGAAGCGGCGCCGGTCAGGCCGCTGCCCACCGCGCCGGCTGCGCCCCAACCGCTGGCCGCAGCGCCCCGACCGGCGGGCCAGAAGGTCATCACCTCGCCCCGCGCGCGGCGGCTGGCCGAGGAGCACAACCTCGACCTGGCGACCGTGACCGGCAGCGGGCCGGGCGGGCGCATCTTGGAAGAGGACGTGCAGGCGGCTTTGGCCGCGCCCGCCGCCAAGCCGGCGGCCGCTTCGGGCGCAGCCAACCGCGCGGCGCAGACCAAGGCGTCGCGCGTCACGGGATCGTGGCAGACCATCCCGCACTTTTACATGACCATCACGGTGGACCTGACGCGGGTGAGCGCGCTCAAGGCCGCGGCCGGCAGCGCGACGACATTCACCGATCTGTTTGCGCTGGCACTGGGGCGCAGCCTGCCGAACCATCCGGTGCTCAACGGCCACTGGAACGCCGAGGCGTCGGCTTACCAACCCGCCGCTGAGATTCGGCTGGGCATCGTGGTGGAGGCCGAGCACGGGCTGGTGATCCCGGCGCTGGCCGATTTGCGCGGGCGCGGCCTGGCCGAAATTGCGGCCGAGCGGGCGCAGGTGGTGGCGGCGGCGCGGGCCGGCAAGCTGTCGGCGGCGGCGAGCGCGGGGCCGACCTTCACGCTCTCGAACGTCGGGCCGGGGCATATTGACGCCTTCACCGCCATCATCAGCCCGCCGCAGGTTGCCATCCTGTCGGTCGGCAGCGTGCAGCCAATGGCGCTAGTGGTGGATGGGCAGGTGGCGGTGCGGACCGCCGCAAGCTTTACATTGGGCGTAGATCACCGCGCCGTGGACGGCCGCCAATCAGCCCGGTTCCTCGAAGAGCTCAAGCAGCAACTGGAGACGATCGCATGAATGGACAAGCCATACACCTGTTTGATATGAACACCGAAGCGTGGGTGCCGCACAACCTGTTCCCGGCCATCAACGTCAAGGTGCTCGAGACTAAGGAAACGCACTCGCGCCTCAGCTTGATTGTGGTGAAGCTCGAAGCCGGCGGCACGATTGACAAGCACATCCACCCCATTGAAACTGAGACCGCCGTCGTGCTTAGCGGCCAGGCCGAGTTCCTGTGGGGCGAAGGCGCCGACGAGCAGAGGGTTGTTCTCACGAGCGGCACGGGCGTCTCGATCTATCCCACCACACTGCATGGCATTCGCAACACCAGTGACGCCCCGGTGGAGCTGCTGGCGATGCACTCGCCGGGCACGCGCTAAGGCGGTTCGGGCAGGCTGACCCATGAACGTCCTGGAAGCGGACGCTAAGGCGCTGCTGGCTGAGCAGGGGCTGCGGGTTCCGGCCGGGCAGGTGGTGACCACGGCCGCCGAGGCTGAAGCCGCCGCGGCGAGGCTGGGCGGGCGTGTGGTCGTCAAGGCCCAGGTGCCGGCCAGCGGCCGCATGAAGGCCGGCGGCATCCGCTTTGCCGAGACGCCGGCCGAGGCCGCGCAGGCGGCGGGCGAACTGATGGCGGCGACGATCAAGGGCTTCCCGGTCTACGCGGTGCTGATTGAGCAGCGGTTGGAGGCGGTGGCCGAAGTGTACGTGGGCGTCACTTACGACAACCAGGCCCAGACCGCCACGTTCCTGGGCAGCCGGGCGGGCGGCATTGAGGTGGAGGCCGAGCAGCAGATTGTGCGGCGGGCCTTTCCCATCAGGACGCCGCCGTCGGACTACCTGGGGCGCGAGGTGGCGGCAGGCCTGGGGCTGGAAGGCGGCGCACTCGTGACGCTGGGGAGCCTGCTCACCAACCTAGCGCGCTGCCTGGTGCGCTGGGACGCGATGCTGTTGGAGATCAACCCGCTGATCCTCGACCCACAGGGGCAGTGGTGGCTGGCCGACGCGCATTTGGAATTGGACGACGAGGCCGAGTATCGCCAGGCGGCGCTGTTGGCGCGGCTGGGCGCGAGCCGGCGGTACCGCGACCAACGCACGGAGTTCGAGCGTAAGGCGGCCGAGATTGACAGCGCCGACCATCGCGGCGTGGCGGGGCGGCTGGTGCCGTTTGGCGGCAACCTGGGCCTGCTCATTGGCGGCGGCGGCGCGAGCCTGACGATTATGGATGCCGTGCTCGACGCCGGCCTCAAGCCCGCCAACTACTGCGAGATCGGCGGCAACCCCAGCGTGTGGAAGATCAAAGAGCTGACCAAGCTGATCCTGTCGCAGCCCAACGTGGACCGGCTGGCGGTGATAATGAATGTGGTTAGCAACACGCGGGTGGATTTGGTGGCGCGGGGCGTCATCAAGGGCATTCTCGAATTGGGCCGCGAGCCGCGCCAGGTGATCGCGGCCTTTCGCATCCCTGGCTCGTGGGAGACCGAGGGCCAGGCGGTGCTCAAGCATTACGGCGTGCCATTTTTCGGCCGCACCACCACCATCGACCAGGTGATAGAGGCGATTGAGTGGCGATCCTAGCAACCGCTGCGACCCGCATCATCGTGCAGGGCATTACCGGGCGCGAGGCGGCTACGTTCACGCTCGAGTCGCTTCGCTATGGCGCGCAGGTCGTGGCTGGGGTGACGCCGGGCAAGGGCGGCCAGCAAGTGCATGGCGTGCCGGTGTACGACACGGTGGCCGGCGCGGTGGCCGCGCACCCGGCCGACGCGGCGCTGATCTCAGTACCCGCGCCGATGGTGCTGGACGCGGTGTGTGAGGCGCTGGGCAGCGGCATTAAGCTGGTGGTGATCGTGACCGAACGGCTGCCGCGCTACGACGGCCTGGCGCTGCTCGAAGCGGCGCGGGCGGCCGGGGCGCGGGTGGTCGGCCCCAACAGCCTGGGCGTCATCTCGCCGGGGCAGACGCGCGTGGGCATGGCCGGCGGCGACGCGGCCTCGGTGCGCATGGCTTACCAACCGGGCAGCATCGGCGTGGTGTCGCGCAGCGGCGGCATGATGACGGAGATCGCCAATTTGCTAACCCACAACGGCTTCGGCCAGAGCACCTGTGTGAGCATCGGCGGCGACACGCTGATCGGCACGCGCTTTGTGGACTTGCTGCCGCTGTACGAGGCTGACCCGGCCACGCTGGGGCTGGCGCTGTTTTGCGAGCCAGGCGGCAACATGGAAGAGCGCCTGGCCGAACGGCTGCACGCGCAGCCCAGCCGGCTGCCGATTGTGGCGTTTGTGGCCGGGCGCTTTGCTGATCGCAATCCGGGTGTGCGCTTCGGGCACGCCGGGGCGCTGGTGCAGGGGTTAGACGGCAGCCCGGCACGCAAGATCGCCATTCTGCGCGAGGCGGGCGTGCTGGTGGCCGACAAGCTCCAGCACATCCCCAGCTTGCTGCGCGAGGCGATGGGGGCGGTGGCCTGAGGTGGGCGTCTTCATCGAGATCACGTTGGACGAGCGCGCCATCGGCCCGGTGCTGGCGAAGCAACTGGTGGCGCTGTGCCCGGTGGATATTTTCGCGCTGGACGACGGGCGCTTGGTGGTGCGGCCGGACGCTGAGGATGAGTGTACCCTTTGTGAATTGTGCCTGTCGCCCGCGCCGGCCGGGACCGTGATCATCCACAAGCGCTACAGTGGTGACCGGCTGGTCTCACGCGGCGTGACGACTGCGAGCACAAGCGCCGCCTAAGGCTGGGGTTCGGAATGCTGCCTGCCGACACCGCGACCTACAAGAGCAAGAAAGACCTGGTGGTGGCCGTCATCCGCGAGGCGATTCTCTCAGGTGAGCTAGTGCCGGGCGCGCGCCTGCTGCAAGACGACCTGGCCGAGCGCTTGCAGGTCAGCTCGACACCGGTGCGCGAGGCGCTGCGCCAGTTGGAGAGCGAAGGCATCCTGCAATCCACACCCAACCGGGGCGTGCGCGTGGCCGAGATGGATTTTCAGGCAGTGCGTGAGATCTACCTGATCCGCGCCGACCTGGAGGCGCTGGCGACGCGCATGGCCGTGCCGCGCCTGACCCCAGACGACCTGGCGCAGATGCGGGCGCTCGAAGCGCAGATCGAAGCGCTGATCCGGCGCAACGAGCTCAAAGAACTCCGCCGCCTGAACTACGAACTGCACATCCTCATTTACACCGCCGCCGGCTTGCCCGAACTGCTCAAGATCATCCGGGGCTTGTGGACCAAGTTCCCGTGGGATACGCTGCATGTGCTGCCCAATCGGGCCTTTATGTCGGCCGACGAGCATGCGCGGTTGATCGAGGCGATGGCGGCCGGTGAGGCCGACCGGGCCGCGCAGTTAATGCGCGAGCACATCGAGACCAGCGCCCGCGAACTCGACCGCTACCTGGCGGGCGAACACGCCGCCTGACCATGACCACCGCCGAGACCCCGCTGACCCTGACCACGCCGCTGACCGAAGCGGTCGTGCGTGCCCTGCGGGTAGGCCAGCGCGTGCTGCTGACCGGCACGCTCTACACCGCCCGCGACGCCGCCCACGAGCGCCTGTCAAACGCGCTGGCGGCGGGCCAGCCGCTGCCATTCCCGCTGGAGGGGCAGATTATCTACTACGTCGGCCCCGCCCCGACCCGGCCGGGCGAGATCATTGGGCCGGCCGGGCCGACCACCGCCGGCCGCGTGGACTTCTTCACCCCGGCGCTGCTGGCGCAGGGCCTGAAGGGCATGGTGGGCAAGGGCAAACGCAGCCCGGCCGTGCGCGCGGCGATTGTGGCGCATGGCGCCGTCTACTTCGTCATGGTGGGCGGCGCGGCGGCGCTGATCTCTCAGCACATTCGCTCGGTGACGCCGGTGGCGTATGCCGACCTGGGCACGGAGGCCATTAGCCGGTTGGAGGTCGAAGGCTTGCCGATGGTGGTCGCGAACGACGCGGCCGGGGGTGACTTGTTCGAGGCGGGCCAGGCACAGTATCAGCGCCCGCTGCCGACGGGAGAGGCGCGATGAGGACAATTGACGTGGGCGAAGTCACCGCGCAGGTGCGGCAGGCGGTGCAGACCATCAACTTCCACACGCCCGCGCCGGTGCTGGCGCAGCTCAACGATGTGTGGCGGCTGGAGCCGTCGCCGGCCGGCCAGTTGGCGATGCAAGACATCGTGGAGAACCGGGGCGTGGCCGACGAACGGCTGGTGCCGATGTGCCAGGACACCGGCATGGCGGTGATCTTTGCCTACGTCGGGCAGGAGATTCACTTCGTGGGCGGCGACTTGCGGGCCGCCATCGCCGAGGGCGTGCGGCAGGGGTACGGCGACGGCTACCTGCGCAAGTCGGTGGTGGCCGAGCCGCTGTTCGAACGCCAGAACACCGGCGACAACACGCCGCCGGTCGTCCACTTTGACCTGGTGCCGGGCGACCAACTGCGGCTGACGGTCGCAGCCAAAGGCTTTGGCGCGGAGAACATGAGCCGCGTGATGGTGCTGACACCGGCCAACCGGATGGAGAACATCAAGCGCGAGGTCGTGCGCGTGGTGCAAGACGCCGGCCCGAACGCCTGCCCGCCGATCGTGGTGGGGGTGGGGCTGGGCGGCACGCTGGAGCAGGCGGCGCTGCTGGCCAAGCAAGCGCTGATGCGCGAGGTCGGCCAGCGTCATCCGGACCCGCGTTACGCCGCCTTCGAGCTCGAGCTGCTCGATCTGGTCAACCGCACGGGCATCGGGCCGCAGGGCTGGGGGGGCGTGAACACCGCGTTGGAAGTGCGGATTGAGTATTACCCCACCCACATCGCCGCTGTGCCGCTGGCGATCAATTTGGATTGCCATTTGCAGCGCCATATTGACATTGTGATCTGATCACGGAGGACAAGCATGAACCTACGTCTCGCCAGCGCTGACTTCTCATTTCCATTGTTGCCGCACCGGGAGGCGCTCAAGCTGATCGCCATGCTTGGCTTTGAGGGCGTGGACCTGGGTATCTTTCAAGATCGCAGCCACGTGCAGCCCTCGCACGTGATCGGCCGTCTGCCGCAGGCCGCCGCCGAGCTCTCGCACCTGGTCGAAGACAGCGGCCTCAAGATTGCTGACATCTTCTACCAGGCCAGTGAGTTTCCGGTCGTGGCGGCCAACCATCCCGACGAGGCCGAGCGCGCCAAGGGCCGCGAGTTGTTCCGGCGCATGCTGGAATTTGCGCTGCGCTGCAACGCCGCCCACATGACCAGCCTGCCCGGCGTGGAGTGGGAGGGGGTGCCGCACGACACGTCGCTCCAGCGCAGCGCCGACGAGTTGGCCTGGCGGGCGGACCATGCCAAGCAGGCGGGCATCACCTACTCGGTTGAGGCGCATTTTGGGTCGATAGTGCCCACGCCCAGCGAGGCCTTGAAATTGGTGAGCCTGGCCCCGGGTCTGACCTTGACCGTGGACTACACGCACTTCACCTACCTCGGCATCAGCGACGACGAGTGTGAGCCGCTTATCGCGTATGCCAGCCATTTCCACGCGCGCGGCGCCCACAAGGGCACGCTGCAGTCGCTGTCGACCCGTAACACCATTGACTACCCGCGCGTGCTGCGGGCCATGGAACGCACCGGCTACTCGGGCTATGTGGGGGTCGAGTATGTGTGGCAAGACTGGATCAACCTGAAAGAGGTTGACAACCTGTCTGAGACCATCCAAATGCGCGACCTGCTGCGCGCCAATATGAACGGGGGGCCGGCGTGAGCGGCATGAGCACGACCGGCCGGGTGGCGGGACGAGTCGCCTTAATCACCGGCGCGGCGCGCGGGCTGGGGCTGGCGGCGGCCGAGGCGTTGGCTAACGCCGGGGCGAGCGTGGTGCTGTGCGACATAGACCTGGAGCAGGCCGAACGGGAGGCCGAACGGCTGCGCGGCGGTGGGGCTACGGCCATCGCCCTCCGGCACGACATCACGCAGCTGTCCGAAATCCAGCGCATGATGGCGGCGCTGCTGAGCCACTTTGGCCGGCTGGATATCCTGGTGAACAACGCCGGCATCTGCCCGCGCATCTCGATTGACGCTATGACCGAGGAGAACTACGACCGGATCATGGATACCAACCTCAAGAGCGTGTTCTTCCTGTCACGCGAGGCGGGCAACGCCATGAAGGCCACCGGCTGGGGCCGCATTGTCAACGTCAGCTCGACCGGCGGGCGAACGGGTGGCATCTTCAACGCC
>JBBRZY010000165.1:0-8623 GCA_038252885.1 Anaerolineales bacterium
ACCCAGTTGCTGGCCCTGATTGAGACGACCCTTGCGCTGCACCCGGAGCTGAACGGCGATCTATTGCGCACCGGCGCGCTGTTGCTCTCGGCCGGCAAGGTGCACGAGCTGAAGTGGGGGCGCGACGTGGACTACTCGGACGAAGGCCGGCTGCTCGGCCACATTGTGCTGGGCGACGAAGCCGTGGCCCACGCCCTGGGCACCCTGATCGACTTTCCGGCCGAGTTGGCCTTGCGAGTCCGCCACATGCTCATCAGCCATCGCGGGCGCTACGAGTGGGGCGCGCCGCGTGAGCCCATGACGCTCGAGGCCATCGCGCTGCACCACCTCGAAAGCACCAACACCCAGATTGCCCGCTTCCGCGACCTGCTGGCTGCCCGTCGGGACAGCGACCAACCCTGGACTGGCTTTAACCGTTTGCTCGGCCGTCCGCTCTACGCCGGCTATGAAGACGCGGGCGAGGCCGGCCCGGACGACGGCCCAGAGGGCTAAGCCGCCGTTAACGCGCCGCCAACACAAGCGCGTTATGCTTTCCATTGACCGAACGGGGGGCGGTGGCTATAATGCTTGTTTAGCCTGAGAGGAAAGCCTTTTTCGTATGCCCACCTATGCTTATGAGTGTTCGAACTGCGGTAACGAGTTTGAGCTCGTCCAAAAGTTTGCCGATGACCCGATCACGCGCTGTCCCAAGTGCAAGAAGAACAAAGTTCGGCGTGTAATCCAGGCCAACCCCATCGTGTTCAAGGGGTCGGGCTGGTACATCACCGACCACCGCTCGAATTCCAAGAAGTCTAGCACTGCCAGCCACAGCGAGAGCAGCAGCAGCGCCGACGGCGGCAGCAACGGCGACAAGTCATCTGAAAAGAGTGACAAGGCCGCCGCGAAGGCCGAGAAGTCTGGCACAAGCGAGAAGTCCGAGAAGGCTGACAAGCCCGCCAAGGCCGAGACCAAAGCCGCCAAGAGCGAGTCTGCGAGCAGCAGCAGCGGCAGCAGCAAGAGCAGCGACGACTAGGCTTAGCCCCATTGCCAAACAAAAAGCCCGTCTCGCTGAGACGGGCTTTTTTGATTGCGGTCCGACGGGCCTAGAGCTGAAACCCGCTTGACGCCTTGACCACCTTTTGGTCGTAGTTGTCCACCAAGCCCAGCAGTTGGCCTTTGAGCGCCAGCCACTCCTCAGTTTCAAGGATTTGGTTCATGGTTTTCAGCGTCTTGGCCGTGCCGCCGATCATGATTTGCGGCGACGCGCCATACATCGTGTACCAGGCGTCGGTCGGCTCCAGGCCCAACTTCTGCAAGCCCGGCACCCACTCGCGCACCTGAAACTCAAAGAACTCGGCCTCGCGGCCATTCTTGATGTCCCACGTCATAAGCAATTTGACGGCCATCAGGGCACCCTTTGCATTCAGCCGATTAGGCTGTTTTGCACTCCAGCAGCACCACATGCGTCTCGTCTGGCAGGCTGCTCTTCGTGACCTTAAGACCGGCCTCGGGATTGATGGCGCCCAAGCCCATCTCCTTGAGGAATTTGTCGACCGGATCGAGGGCCGACGAGCCCACGTCGGTGCGGTAGTGCATCGGCACCACCAGCGACGGCTCCAGCAGCGAGACGACCTCGGCGGCTTGCGCCGCGTTCAGCCCGCCGCCGCCGCCCACCGGCACCAGCGCCACGTGCACCGCGCCCAGCGCCTCGATCTGGCTCTGAGTCGGCACGTGGTCGAGGTCGCCCAGGTGCGCGACGGTCAAGCCGTCGTAGTCGAAGACGTAGACCGTGTTGGTCATTACATCGACGCCGCCCTTCTTCTTGACCCGCTCGGCCGAAGGATTGAGTGTCGGGATGCCAGTGATGAAGACCCCACCGATCTCGTACTCACCGGGCCCGGTCAGCGCGCGCAGATCGCCCTTCACGGCGTCCACGTTGCTGTGGCCCGGCGCATCGTGGCTCACGGTAACGATATCGGCCTTGAGCCGCAGCGTAGGGTAACCCAACGACTCGTCGTACGGATCAGTCACAACGGCTGCCAGGCCGCGTTCAGTCAAGCGAAAGCACGAATGTCCAAACCAAGTAATTTCCATTGAAACGCTACCTCCAAGATTGGGCGAATTATAGCAGACGCGAGGTCTATTTCAAGGCTTTGGGCGCGCCGGCTTGCGCCTTAACATGCCCCGATTGACGCGGGCCTAGGCTATACTCGCGGCATGTTAGCCAAAGTGCAGATGGGCGGCGGACAAGTGTCCTACACGGCGGCGGCCGGGCAGGCGCGGCTGACTGTGCCGCCGACCGACGACCGCCACTACACCAACGCCCAACTCGACGACTACCATGTGGAGCCGACGGCGGGTGGCCAGGTGCAACGCACCCCCTGGCTCAGACAGAGCAAATTCACGACCGCCCCGCCCGTGCGGATGTCGCTGCGGGCACGCGCCTCGCACGCTGCGCCGGCGGGCACGCTGGGCTTTGGTTTCTGGAACGAGCCATTCACCGTCAGCGGCGCGGTCTTCGGCTCTCCAAGCGTGGCCTGGTTCTTCTACGCCTCACCGCCGTCGGATATGGCGTTGGTGCCGGGCGTGCCGGGCCACGGCTGGAAGGCGGCCACCTTGAACATGGGCCGCTGGCCGGGACTGCTGGTTGCCCCCGCCGCGCTGGCCGCCATCGGCCTAGCCAAGCTACCAGGGCTGGGCCGGCCAGTGCTCAACCTGGCGCGCCGCTTTGCTCGCGCCCATGAAGCCCTGCTCGACGACGTGGCGCTTGATGCCTGGCACACCTACGCGCTTGACTGGCAGCGCGACGTCGCGGTGTTCACCGTGGACGGCGTCGAACGACTGCGCGCCCCCGCCCCGCCCCGTGGGCCGCTCGGCTTCGTGCTGTGGATTGACAACCAATACGCCGTGGCCTCGCTCGAAGGGCGCTTCGGCTTTGGCATGGTGCCAGTGCCCGAGACGCAGTGGCTGGAAGTGGACGCGCTGCGGATCGAGCCGCGCTAGACGCGCTATGCTATAATGCGGCCGATGATTTACGTGAACCAGGTAGCTCAGGCGATGAAGTTCATTGGGATGCGCGGCATGATTGGGGCCGCTCCTAATTGGATTCCGCCTGCTGCCGGGCTCACGTAACCACGCTGTACGTGAGAGTGTGTCTTGACACAACGCCGCAGGCCTAGCCCTGCGGCGTTTTTATTTGTCTCTGAGGAGTTGGACCATGATCGTTTTGAGCCTAGCCAATGCCAGCCTGGTGCTCGGCGCGCGCCCCATCTTTCGCGACCTGAGCTGGGAGATTCAGCACGACCAGCGCGTCGGCCTAATCGGGCCAAACGGAGCGGGCAAATCGTCGCTACTCAAGCTCATCACCGGCGAGCACACGCCCGAGCCGGGCGGACAGGTAGTCAAGGCGCGCGGCGTCACGGTGGGCTATCTGGCGCAAGAGCCGGACCTTGACCCCGCCCAGACCGGCTTTGAGGCGGCGTTGGCCGGCAACCCACGCGTGGCCGAGCTGGAAGCGGAACTGGCGCGGCTGGAAACCAAGCTGGGTGAACCGGCCGTCTACGGCAGCGAGCGAGCGCTGACGCGAACCCTGGAGTTGCAAGCCACGGCGCTAGAAGAGTATGCGGCGCTGGGAGGCGAGCACCACCACAAACGCGTACGGACCCTGCTGACCGGCCTGGGCCTGTCGGAGGCCGACAGCGCCCGCCCGATCCGCGTGCTCAGCGGCGGGCAGAAGAAGCTGATTGGGCTGGCGCGGCTGCTGCTGGCAAAGCCGAGCGTGCTGCTGCTGGATGAGCCGGACAATCACCTCGACCTGCCGGGTAAGGCCTACCTGGAAGGATTGATCACCGAGTACCCGGGCGCAGTGGTGCTGATCTCGCACGACCGCTACCTGTTGGATGCCGTGGCCACGCACATCACCGAGATCGAGGACGGCAACTTGTCGACCTTTTCCGGCGACTATTCCGCCTACATGATGGATAAGGGCCAGCGCCTGGCGCGGCAGGACGAGTTGTACCGTGTGCAGCAGCGCGAGATCACGCGCATCGAGTTGATGATCAAGCGCTACGCCCTGTGGGGCAAGCTGTATGATAACGAGTCGTTTGCCCGCAAGGCGCAGTCCACCCAAAAGCGGCTCGACAAGCTGGAGCGCGTTGAGCGGCCGGTGCTGGAACGCAAGCGCATGGAACTGGCCCTGAGCGGCTGGCGCGGTTCGAACAAGGTGCTAGAAGTGACGAAAGTGGAGAAGGGCTTTGGCAGCGCGCAGCCGCTGCGCGGCGTAAGCTTGCTGCTGCGGCACGGCGAGCGCGTGGGCCTTATCGGCGCGAACGGCGCGGGCAAGTCGGTGCTGCTGCGCATACTCACCGGACAGTACGCGCCAGATGCGGGCGAAGTGAAGATTGGGCCGAGCGTGCTGATGGGCTACTACGCCCAGGAGCACGAGACGCTTGACCCCGAGCAGTCGCTAATGGTCGCGGTGCGGCGCGCGACTAAGATTTCAGAAGAGGGCGCGGTGGCATTCCTGAAGCGCTATTTGTTTAGCTACCAGCAGTCCACACAGCGCATCGGCGACCTGTCGGGCGGTGAACGCAGCCGGCTGCAAATGGCACTGCTGGTGCTCTCCGGCGCGAACTTCTTGTTGATGGACGAGCCGACCAACAACCTCGACATCGCCTCAGCTGAGGTGCTGGAGGAGTCGCTGTCCGACTTTGAGGGCACGGTGCTGGTGATCTCGCACGACCGCTACTTCCTCGACCGCACTGTGAGCCGGATTGTCGAATTGGAAGGTGGGCGGCTGACTGAGTATGCGGGAAACTACGCTGACTATCAAGCGCAGAAGGGCCGCCTACCGGCCTGAGCGACTAGGGCGCCAGAATCTTAAACACCCAAGGGCGCTGGTTCGGCCGGTTCATGTAACCTTGGCCGTCACGGACGAAGACCTTCCACGAGTAGTAGCCGGCGGCTAAAGGCGGCGCTTGCCAGCAGGTGTCCGAGATCCAGTCGCTGTCGGCCGGTGTGGAGCCGACCACCATCACACGGAAGGTCAGCGGGGCTAAGCCGGCGCTGGCGGGCTCGCTCCAGCACAATTTGGGCGGCTTGCTCAACCCGACGTAGTTGGCTGGGGACACAAAAGTCGGACTGATGAGGATCAGGCCAGTGCTGGTGCTGGTGTCTGGCGCGGGGCGGACCGAGAAGCGCAGCGGCGCGATGGGGCCAGCCGCCGCCACCAGCGACACCACACGGCTGTAGCTGCCAAGTGCGGCGGGCGCAACAATCGGCAGTCGAAAGAGCGTGTAAGCGCCCGCCGTTTGGGTGGGGGTGATCACCCGGCCGCTAAAACGCAGCCCGCTAGCGGGCAGCATGCTCGTCCGGATTGCGACCGGCAGCGCCACCGACGTGCCGGGGGCCAGGACCAGGCCGCCGGGGGTTACCACCGTTGGCTGGTTAGCGCCCACGCTCACGAGCGCCAGCCAGGCCGGCAGCGTGTCGGGCGGGTCCACCAGCGTTAGCGACGACCAGGGCAAGTTGTGCGAGACAACCGTCATGGTGCGATGGTCCATCTCATCGATCGTATCGAGGGGGAGGCAGGAGCGCTCGACAGCGTTGGGCTGCACATCGAAGTGCAGGTGCGGGCCAGTGCTGCTGCCGGTGCTGCCCGCGTAGCCCACCACCTGCCCCTGCGTGACACGCTGGTCGGAAGCCACCACGATGCGCGAGAGGTGCAGGAGGGCGCTGATGCGGCCGTCAGCGTGGCGGAGCATCACTGATAGGCCGCTGTCGTTGCGGGTGCCGGCAAAGAACACCTGCCCGGCCTGGGGAGCCAGCACCGGCACACTGTCCATGCTGCCGGAGATGGGCGTCAGGTCGAAGGCGCAGCGGTCTTCAAAGTAGCCGCAAGCGTGGTCGTAAAGGCCGTTGCCGCCGCACGGCCCCCGGCTGATGAGCCACTCGCCGGCCGGCAGCGGGAAGTGCCAGGTGGAGAAGTCAAAAGGCGGTTCGGCGGCCGTGGCAACCGCCGGCGCCGGCCCCACCGCCAAAACACTCAGAATCAGCACCAATAGTAATATTCGTCGCACCATCAAGCGATCCACTAGCTTACGCGGGAGCGTAAGAACTCCTTTGGTATAATCGAGCCACTATGATGTTATCACGCCGAGGATTCTTGAAGCTTTCCAGTTTGGCGTTCGGCGCAGCGCTGATCCCACCGCTGCCGCCGGATGAAGCCCCCCGCCGCCCCACCCTGCTGGGCCGCACCATCTACTTCAACAACGTCTACGACGCCCCAACCTTCAATGGCCGGCAGGTGGGCGTCATCCCATCAGAGAGCGTCGTCAGCATCTTCAACACCATCCAGAGCACCGACAACTACTACAACCGCACCTGGTATGAAGTCCAGCGCGGCTACATCCACTCGGCCTCGGTCCAGCCGGTGAAGTGGCAAATCCAGACGCCCATCACCAACATCCCGGCCGACGGTTTCTTGGGCGAAGTGTCGGTGCCATCCACCCTGGCGAAGCCGCGCCCTGCGGCCAACTATAACACGACCTATCGCTTCTACTACGCCACCACGCACTGGATCACCGACATCGACGAGGACGCCGAGGGCAACCGCTGGTACCAGGTGTTTGACGACCGCTACGACAAGAACTATTGGGTGCGGGCCGAGCACATCCGGCGCGTGCCAGACTCGGAGATGACGCCGCTGTCGCCCAACGTCAGCGATAAGCGCATCGAAGTGGACCTGGACACGCAGACCTTCCGCGCCTTCGAGAACGGGAATTTGGTGCTCGACACGCTGTGCTCCACCGGGCCCTATCTGCGCACCAGCGACAATGGCATCCGCCTATTTGGCACGCCGACCGGCAACTGGCTGGTCAACCGCAAGCGGCCGTCACGGCACATGGCCGGCGACGACGGCGCGGCCGACGACTTCTTTGATTTGCCGGGCGTGCCGTGGGTCAGTTACTTCCACTGGTGGGGCGTGTCAATCCACGGCACATATTGGCATAACGACTACGGCCGACCGCGCAGCCACGGCTGCGTGAATTTGCTGCCGGAGCACGCCAAGTGGGTCTACCGCTGGACCATGCCGGCCTCGCCGCTGAGCGAGAACGAAGTGACCGGCGATGGCACGCCCGTGATCGTCCGCCTATCGGCCTAACCCTGAGAACCTATGAGCCGTCGCCCCTTGTTTGAAGGCCTGGTGTATGAACCCGACGGCGAGCCGTTGGGCGTCGGCGAGGTGGGCGGCGAGGCGCAGTATGTGGTTATCGACGGCGGCTTCAAATTTCATGTTCCGGCGACGGGCGTGGATCGGCAGGTGCTGGGGCAACTGCGCGAGCAGATCATGGCCAACCAGGACGCGGTGACGCTCGGCACGATGCAGATGTTGGGGAAAGACGACCTTTTCACCAAGGTCATGATCGACTCGTCGCTCAAGAACATGGATGAGCACTTTAGCCGGCTGATCGACCAGGGGCTGCCAGCCGAGACCCGCACCTACTTGGGGATGCTGGGGTTTAAGATTACATTGAATTATCACGGTGAAGTGATAAATCTGGACCAGCCCGGCGCGGCCGGCGGCCCCGAGGAGGACTAGCATTAACCTACGCGCGGCGGTCGTGATAGCAACATTAGCAGTGGCAGGGCTGGCCTGCGGCGGCAGCCGCCCAGATGTGGACGCTACCGTGAACGCCATGAGCACCGCGGTGCAGTCAACCCTGGGGGCAATGACGCCGGGCGCGGCCGCCAGCGCCTCGGCGAGCGTTCAGGCCACAACCGGCCCAGCGCCCAGCGCCACCGCGACGCTGCAACCGACCCCCACACAGTTTGTGCCACCGAGCCTGACCCCCAACACGCCGCCCACGATCACGCCCGCCGTGGAGGGGCCGCAGCGGCCGAATGGCAACGTGTTCCATGCCTCGCTTCGCACCAGCTCGCCGGTCATCAACGCGCAGGGCGACGACTGGCCATCACCGCTGCCGTATGCCATTGACCAAAACGTCTTCAAGCCCGCCAACTGGACCGGCGCGGCCGACCAGATCGGCCACTTTAGCGCCGGCTGGGATGTGAGCAACCTGTATTTGTTCATCGTGATCGAAGACGAACTGCATGTGCAGATCGAGCACGGCGAACTGCTCTTCCAGGGCGACAGCCTGGAACTGCAACTAGACACGGACCTGGCGGGCGATTTCGACTCGACCAGCCTAAGCCCGGACGACTTTCAATTGGGACTCTCGCCAGGCCAGAATAGCGACACGCCCGAGGCTTACTTGTGGAACCCGGCCGGGCGCAAAGGCGTGCCGACCGGGCTGACGCTTGCCAGCCGGGCCACCGGCGCGCAGGGCGGCTATGTGCTCGAAGTGGCGATCCCGTGGAGCATGTATGGCGTGACACCAACCAGCGTGCTGCGCTTTGGCTTTGCGCTCAACAGCTCGGATGACGACCAGCCTGGTGTGGCGGTACAGCAGAGCATGATCTCCACCGTCAGCACGCGCACGCTGCTCAACCCCACCACCTGGGGCACCCTGCAGCTGGATCCTTAAGCCGGGTAATCTTCCGCCGCCAGCAGCTGCCGCACCACCTGCAGCACCACTTCGCCCGCCCGTTCAAAGCCCTGCAAGCTCAACTTGTCGGCGCTGTC
>JBBRZY010000166.1:0-8614 GCA_038252885.1 Anaerolineales bacterium
GAATTTTCACGAAGGTGGGTGGAGACGGCAAAGGTTTGGAGGGGCTGGGGGAAACCATTGGCCACGAATTACACGAATTACACGAATTTTGGGGTTGGGCGGGCGCAGGGCGGGTTCGGGCCGGGGGGATTTTGACTCGAATTATCACGAAGGGGGAGGGGTGAGGGTTGGGTGGGCGGAGGGGGTTGGGCCAGGCCGGCAGGCGGTGATAGATTGAGACTTAGGTGCGGCGTGGGCAGGCTACAGGGGGAACACGAATTTTCACGAAGGTAGGTGGAGACGGCGAAGGGTCGGTTGCCAAAGCCGCCTCCCATGGCTGGGGTCAGGCGAATGGGCGGGTGTGGATTAGAGATAAAACCCAATCATCACAGTCGGCAGTGCGATGACGCTACGCTTGGTTGCGGCCGACGGCCGGCTGTTTTCATCGCATTCCTCCGACCTCTGACCTCCGACTTCCGACCTCTAGTCTCCTCAGGTACAATGCCGGGACGCACAAAGGAGTGGCTAGGCTTATGAACGACGACATCACGCCGGAAGTGTTCGCGCATTTGGTCGGGTTGGCGGCTTTAGCGTTGGGGCCAGACGAGGGCGAATACTTGCGGGCGCAGTTGAACGGACAATTGAAGGCGGTGCGCGAGCTGGAGCGCATTCCGATGGCGGACGATGTGCCAGCGGCGGCGCGGGGCGTGCCCTACCCGGCCGCGATCCGGCAGGCGCTGCGGGCCGACCGCGCCACGGTCGATGCGGCCTTGGCGGCGCGCATTCTGGCCCAGGCTCCGGAGAGCGACGAGGGCTACTTCGTCGTGCCGGAAATACCGCACACCGATCTCTAGCGCCGCCCCCGTATTTTCAGACGAGCCACCTACCCTACGCCCATGTCTTTATCTGATTTGCCCGCTCATGAAATCGCTCGGCGCGTGAAGGCGCGCGAGGCCAGCGCCGTGGAAGTGATGCAGGCCCACCTGGACCGGATCGCGGCAGCGGAAGGCCGCGCGCCAAGCACTGAGCCGTATGTGCCACAGCCCGGCGACGACGCCACGGTGCATGCCTACATCTCGCTCCAGCCGGAGGTGGCGTTGGCGCGCGCAGCCGCGATTGATGCCCAGGTGGGGCGCGGCGAGGACCCCGGGCCGCTGGCGGGCGTGCCGCTGAGCGTCAAAGACATCTTTTGCGTCGAGGGCACGGCCAGCACGGCCGGCAGCAAAATGCTGGCGAACTTCGTCGCGCCCTACACAGCCACGCCCGTGGCGCGGTTGGAGGCAGCCGGGGCGATCACGCTGGGCAAGGTCAATTTGGACGAGTACACCTTTGGCTCGTCCAGTGAGTCGTCGGCCTTTCAACCGAGCAGCCGCAACCCGTGGGACCCGACGCGCGTGCCGGGCGGGTCGTCGGGCGGCAGCGCGGCGGCGGTGGCGGCGGGCGAGAGCGCGCTGTCGCTGGGGACGGACACGGCCGGGAGCATCCGGCAGCCGGCGGCTTTTTGCGGCGTGGTGGGCGTCAAGCCGACCTATGGGCGGGTGAGCCGCTATGGGCTGATTGCGTTTGGCTCGTCGCTGGACTGCCCCGGCCCGGTGGCGCGCACCGTGCGCGATGCGGCGCTGATGCTGGGGGCCATGGCCGGCGCAGACGAGCGCGACGCGACGACGGCCACGGTGCCGGTGCCGGACTACGTGGCCGGGCTGGAGGGCGGTGTGCGCGGCCTGCGGATTGGGCTTAGCCCGGATTACTGCCGCATTCGCTACCCGGACCCAGAATCGGGCGCATTGCGCGACCAGGACTTGCCAGACGAGATCACGGCCCCGGTGTGGGCGGCGGCCGAATTGCTGCGGCAGGCGGGCGCAGAGATTGTTGAAAACGTGCCGATGCCGAACACGATGCTGGCGGTGCCGGCCTACTTCGTCATCTCGCGGGTGGAGGCGGCCAGCAACCTGCACCGCTACGACGGCGTGAAATACGGCCACCGCACCGCGCAGCCGGTGGACGATTTGTGGGATATGTACCGCCAGAGCCGGGCGGAGGCGTTTGGGTTGCAGCCCAAGCTGCGGATTCTGATGGGCATGTACGTGTCGGGGGCGCAGTACGCCAAGCAGTATTACCAACGCGCGCTGCAAGTGCGCACGCTGATCCGGCGCGACTTCGACGCAGCCTTTGACAAGGGCGGCGATTACCGCTGCGACGCGCTGCTGACGCCGACCACGCCGACGACGGCCTTTAAGGTCGGCGCGGTGTATGGCGACTCGGTGCTGATGCAGTACGCCGACCTGTTGACGGTGCCGGCCAACCATGCGGGCACGCCAGGGCTGTCGGTGCCGGCCGGGCTAGACGGCCAGGGGCTGCCGCTGGGGCTGCAACTGCTGGGCCGCGACTGGGATGAGGCCACGCTGCTGCGCATCGCGGCGACGTACGAGACGCTGACCGCGAATGACGCGTGGCGGCAAGTGCGGCCGGGAGTGCTGCGATGACCACCTACGAAGCCGTCATCGGCCTGGAAATTCACATCCAATTGAACACGCAGAGCAAGGTGTTCTGCGCCTGCCCGGCCGATAGCTGGGGCCAACCGCCGAACACCAACATCTGCCCGGTGTGCACCGGGCAGCCGGGCGCGCTGCCGGTGCTGAACGAGGCGGTGGTGGCGAAGGCGGTGCGGCTGGCGGCGGCGGCGCATTGCGCGCACATCCAGGCGCAGAGCTTCTTCGACCGCAAGAACTACTTTTACCCCGACCTGCCGAAGGGCTACCAGATCACGCAGTACGACCAGCCGATTGGGCGCGACGGCTGGTTTGAGGTGGCTTCGCCGTTGGCGGAGGGCGGGGTGCGGCATCTGACGATTGACAAGATGCACATGGAAGAGGACGCCGGCAAGACCAAGAACGACCCGGCCCGCGGCGTGCGGCTGATTGACATGAACCGCTGCGGCGTGCCGCTGATTGAGATGGTGACCGCGCCCGACCTGCGCTCAGCCGAGGAGGCGGCGCAGTTTCTGATGAAGCTGCGGCATCTGCTGCGCTGGCTGGATGTGAGCGAGGCCAATATGGAACGGGCCCACCTGCGCTGCGACGCGAATGTGTCGATCCGCGAGGCGGGCACGACGGTGCTCAACCGCAAGACCGAGATCAAGAACGTCAACTCGATTGACGCGGTGCGCACGGCGATTGAGCACGAGATCGAGCGGCAGATTGCCGAAGTGAGCGCCGGGCGGCGGGTGGAGGCCTGGACGCTGGACTGGGACGAGGAGACGCAGACGCTGCGCAAGATGCGGTCAAAGGAGACCGAGGCCGATTACCGCTACTTCCGTGAGCCGGACTTGCTGCCGGTGGAGGTGGACGACACGGCGCGCGCGGCGCTGCTGGCCGACCTGCCAGAGCTGCCGGAGGCGCGGCGGGCGCGCTTGATGACCGACCACCACCTGCCGGCCCACGACGCCGGGGTGCTGACCGAGGAGCGCGCGCTGGCCGACTATTACGAGACGGCAGCCACGGCCTTCGGCGGCGAGCCTAAGATCATCGCCAACTGGGTGCAGAACGAAATTCTGCGGGTGGCGCGCGAGCAGAACAGCTCGGTGGGGGCGCTGGCGTTTTCGCCGCTGCACCTGGCCGAACTGGCGCGGCTGGTGGAAGACCAGACCATCACGCGCCAGACGGCAGTGGGGCTGATTGGCCGCGTGGCCGAAACCGGCCGCAGCCCGCGCGCGCTGGTGGAGGCCGACGGGCTGGGGCAAATTTCGGGCGATGAGGCGCTGCGCGCGATGGCGCGGCAGGTGATCGCCGCAAACCCCAGCGAAGTGGCGGCCTACCGCGCCAAACCGAGCCTGCTGAAGTGGTTTGTGGGCCAGGTGATGCGCCAGAGCAAGGGCAAGGCCAACGCTCCGCTGGTCGAGGCGATTCTGACGGAACTGCTGGCGGAGTAACCTATGCCGATTTCGCTGCGCGCCGCGACCGCCGCTGACCAGGCTGCCATTGCGGCGCTGGTCAAGACGGTGAACATCAATCCGATGGACCTGAAGTGGCAGCGCTTTCTGGTGGCGGTGGACGATGCCACGCAGGCGGTCGTGGCGACCGGGCAGATTAAGGAGCACGGCGACGGCAGCCACGAGCTGGCGTCGATTGGCACGCTGCCGGAGTTTCGCCAGCAGGGGCTGGCGCACCAGATCATCGACCGGCTGATCGCGCAGCACCCGGCCACGCTGCACCTGACCTGCTTGAGCAGGATGGGGCCGCTGTACGAGCAGTTTGGTTTTCGCGCGCTGACGTACAAAGAGATGACGCCGTACTACAAGCGGCTGTCGAAGTTGGCGAATGTGTTTCAGTTCCGCACGGCGCACCAAGACCGGCTGCTGGTGATGCGGCTGGACGCGCGAACTGGCGAGGCGCCAGGGGACTGAGGGACTCGGGAAAACTAAAACCTTTGGCCACGAATTCCACGAATTACGTAACTACTCAGGCCTATTCGGCACGAGACATGCTATGACTGTGGGCCGAGATGAAACGCGATGACATTTTAGCCGCGTATGCGGTTGGGCCAGAGGCCGTGGTCGCGCTGGTTGAGCAATTGTTGGCCAACCATGCTGAGCAGATGGCGCGCTTGGTGGCGGACCACCAGGCGCAGATCGCCGAGCTGACCGCCCGGATCGAGCGGCTGGAAGCGCAATTGAAGACCGACAGCCACAATAGCCACAAACCGCCTTCCAGTGACGGGCCAGCCAAGTTGCCGCCGCGCCGCAGCCAGCGCCGGCGGAGTGGCAAAAAGAGTGGCGGGCAAGCCGGTCACCCCGGCGCGACCCTGCTACAAGTCGAACAGCCGGATACGGTTATCCCGCATCGCGCCCCGGCCTGCGCTCAGTGCGGCACCTCGCTGGCGGAGGCCCCGGTGGTGGGGCGGGAGCGCCGGCAGGTGGTGGACCTACCCGTGACCCGGCCGCAGGTGACGGAGCACCAGGCCGTGCGGGTGTGCTGCCCCCATTGTCAGACGATCACGGCGGGCCAATTTCCAGCAGACGTGACCCAGCCGGTGCAATACGGGCCGGGCGTGAAGGCGCTGGCGGTGTACTTGCAAACCTACCAGCATCTGCCCTTTGAGCGCACCCAAGAATATTTCCACGTTGTGCATCAGCTCGACTTGTCGGAAGGCACCCTGGCCACGGCTCAAGCGACCTGCGCCGCCGCCTTGGAACCCACCGAAACCGCTATTCGGGAAGCTGTCACCCAGGCCGAGGTGGCTCATTTTGATGAAACCGGCCTGCGCTTGCTGTGCCTGACCTACTGGCTGCACGTGGCGAGCACGGCGCGCTTGACCTATTACGCGCTGCAGCCTAAGCGTGGCGGGCCGGCCATGGACGCTATTGGCATTCTGCCCGTCTTCCAGGGCATCGCCGTGCATGACGCCTTGCCCGGTTACTTCACCTACGCCTGCGGTCACAGCCTGTGCAATGCTCATCTCTTGCGCGACCTGACCGCAGTCAGCGAACTTACCCGCCAGCGCTGGCCGGGGCGCTTGGCTAACCTGCTCCTCAAAATCAAAGCCGCCGTGGAGCGGGCCGTGAGCAAAGGGCAAGCACAGTTGCCGGCCCGCCGCCTCAAGGACTTCACCGCCCAGTATGACCAGTTGGTCCAGAGCGGCTTACGCGCCAACCCGCCCCCCAAACCCACTGGCCGCGTGGGTCGCCCCAACCAAGGGCCGGTCCGCAGTCTGCTCTTGCGGCTCAAAAAGCGCGCGGACGCCGTGCTGGCCTTCATGCACAATTTTCAAGTGCCGTTCGACAACAACCAAGCCGAGCGGGATGTGCGCATGGTCAAGGTCAAACAAAAAGTCTCGGGTTGCTTTCGCAGCCTAACCGGCGCTCAAATCTTCTGCCGCATTCGCGGCTACCTATCCACCATGCGCAAGCAAGGTCACAACGCCTTGGCTGTCCTGACCAGTGTTTTCAACGGCCAGCCGACCATGCCCGAACTCACCGCCTGAGTAGTTACAATTCATAGCTAAATTATAACGTGAGTGACGAGCGGCAAGTTCCCGAGAGCACAAAAGCGCCAGGAACAGGCCTAAAAGCCCGCCCCTGGCGCAAGAAGATCAACTGGGTTGAAACCCGCGCTACACCGGCGCGCCGGCCGGCTCGGCGGCGAGCACCCGCACCGGGTCGCCCACGGCGATGACGCCGCCCACCACTACGCGGCACATCTGGCCCATGCGGCCGGCGGCTTGGGCGCGCGTCAGGCCCTGAATGGCCTCGAAGCGCGCGCAGCCGGTGCGCGGCTTGACCACTTCGATGACGGCCTCGGCTCCAAGCTGCACCCGGTCGCCGGCGGCCAGTTGGTTCACATCTAGCCCGCTCAAGACCAACTGCTCGCCCATCTGCCCCGGCCCGGTCTGGTAGCCCTCGGCGGCCAGAGTAGCCAGCACTTCGGCGCACATCACATTCAACTGGCGGTCGGGCTGGCGGCCCTTGCGGTCGCCTTGCAGGCCGCCGATCACGGCCAGTGTGGCCTGGGCCACCGGCACGCGCTGGTAGTGGTCGGCCGGCTCGGGCGTGTCGGTCGCGGGGGAGTAGACGATGCTGCTAAGGGTGGGCATAATCGGCCTCTCGTCGAACAGTCTAGGCGCTTTCGAGCAATTCTTCCTTGTTCTTCTTCTGCACCTTGCCGCGCAGGTCGCCGCTCAAAATGCGCTTGCGGATGCGAATGTTCTGGGGGGTGATCTCCAGCAACTCGTCTTCCGACAAATACTCGATGCTCTCGTCCAGGCTCATCTTGCGGGCCGGGGTCAGGCTCTCGAGCACATCGGCGCGGGCGGCGCGCACGTTGGTCAACTGGCGCTTCTTGGCGATGTTGATCGTCAGGTCGCCCGGCCGCTGGTGCTGGCCGATGACCATGCCTTCATACACTTGGGTGCCCGGCTCAATGAACAGGCTGCCGCGCTCGCCGGCGTTGCGAAGCGAGAAGGCCGTGGCGCTGCCCTGCTCGCCGGCCACCAGGCTGCCGACTTCGCGCTGGTCAATCGCGCCGGACAGCGGCAGATACTCATGGAATAGCGAGTGCATCTGCCCGGTGCCGCGCGTGGCGGTGAGGAAGTGGTAGCGGAAACCCAGCAGCCCGCGCGTGGGCACCAGGAAGGTGAAGTAGACCGACCCGCCCGACTGGGTCATGTTGGTCATCTGGCCGCGGCGCTTGCCGAGCATCTCGATGACGGTGCCCATGTGGTCGTTGGCGACTTCCACGTGCACTTCTTCGACCGGCTCGAGCGTTTCGCCGGCCAGCCCGCTGCGGTAGATCACTTCTGGCCGCGAGACCTGGAACTCGTAGCCCTCGCGCCGCATGGTTTCGATGAGGATGGCCAGGTGGAGCTCGCCGCGGCCCGACACCAAGAAGGTGTCGGCGGCGCCGGTGTCTTCCACCCGCAGCGCCACGTTGTGCTCCAGTTCCTTATACAGGCGCTCGCGCAAATTGCGGCTGGTGCCCCAGGTGCCTTCGGCGCCGGCGAAAGGCGAGGAGTTGACGCCAAAGGTCATGCGCACGGTCGGCGCTTCGACGTGGATGCTGGGCAGCGCGATGGGGTTGGCCGGGTCGGCCAGGGTTTCGCCGATGTGAATTTCGTCGAAGCCGGCCACCGCCACGATCTCGCCGGCGGTCGCTACTTCCACGGCTTCGCGGTGCAGGCCTTGGAAGACGTAGAGATAGGTGAGCTTGCCCGTCTCGATCTCGCCTTCGCGCTGGATGCGGGCCACGGTCTGCCCGTTTTTGAGGGTGCCGTTGAACAACCGGCCCACGGCGATCAGGCCTTTGTATTCGTCATAGGTCAGGGTGGTCACCAGCATCTGGGTCGGCAGTTCGCTATCAACCGTCGGGCCGGGGATGTGGCGCAGCACGCACTCGAACAGCGGGGAGTAGTCGGGCGACAGCTCGGGCGTGTCGCCGGCCTGCTGCGTCAGCGCGTTGGAGTAGATGACCGGGAAATCGGCCTGCTCTTCGGAGGCGCCCAACTCGATGAACAGGTCGAAAGTCTTGTTGAGGGCCAGGGCCGGGTTGGCGTTCTTGCGGTCGACTTTGTTGATGACCACAATCGCCTTGTGGCCCATCTCTAGCGCCTTGCGCAGCACGAAGCGCGTCTGCGGCATGGGGCCCTCGGCCGCATCGACCAGCAGCAGCACGCCGTCGACCATGTTCATCACCCGCTCGACTTCGCCGCCGAAGTCGGCGTGGCCGGGGGTGTCGACGATGTTGATCTTGACGTCTTTGTAGGTGACGGCCGTGTTCTTGGCCAGGATGGTGATGCCGCGCTCGCGCTCCAGGTCGTTCGAGTCCATCACCCGTTCGGCCACGCGCTCGTTGTCGCGGAAAGTGTGCGCCTGTTTGAGCAGCCCATCGACCAGCGTGGTCTTGCCGTGGTCAACGTGGGCGATGATGGCGATGTTGCGGAGGTCCGTGCGGGCGTGCTTCATGGAAATACTTATCCGATCTCAGTCTTGCGACAAACCGACAGCGTCTGCGGCCAAATAAAATGCCCCGGCCGGTAAGGTGGACCGAGGCGGGTCAGCGGGCCGTGGCCACCCAATCGGGGCGACAGGAAATTGTACCATAAATCGGCGCTAGGCGGCGCGGCGGCTGGAATCAGCGGTCAGCGC
>JBBRZY010000167.1:0-8597 GCA_038252885.1 Anaerolineales bacterium
ACGGGCCGGGCGTTCGGTTGAACGCCCGGCCCTTTTTCGTCTGTATCGCGCGCGGCCTGGGTTTCTAGCCGCCCCCGAGTCCCTAGCTCTGCATCTCCTGAGTCCTTATTCGGGCGCGCCCGTCAGTAAGTGATGTTCACCGGCGTGCCCACCTGCGCCCAGTCATACAGTTGTTGGGCCTCGTTGATGCCAAGGATCACGCAGCCGAACGACACGCGCTGCCCCAGAAAGCCCTCCCACAGGCGCAGGCCGTTAGACAGAATGGGCAAGGCGTGAATGCCGTTTTGCAGCGATCCGGCCCAATAGATGCCGAGCCAATTGGGCATCCACAAATCCCAGGTAGAGGCGTAGGCGTTGGGGATCTTGTTGAGCACGCTGTAGCTGCCGGGCTGGGTCTCGCGCCCCGGCTCGCCGCTGGAGATCACCCACTGCCAGATCAGCGCGCCGTCCTGGTAGACATACATGCGCTGCTGCGACAGGTTGACCAGAATCTCCTGGTTGGCGATCAGGGGCGGCGGCGCGTCGCCGGGGGCGCTATTGTCGGTGCCGTTGCTGGTGTCGCCGCCGCTGCTGCCGCTGGTTCCGCCGCCGGCTGGGATGATGAGCGTCTGCCCAGCGAAGATTAGCGAGGGGTTGGCCAGGCCGTTGGCGTTGACGATGGCCGACACGGTGACACCGAAGTGCTGGGCGATGCGAGAGAGGATGTCGCCGCGCTGGACGAGGTAGGTGCCGGCCGCGCCGCCGCTGGGGGCCGGGGGCGCGGCGTCGGCGGGGGGCACGTCGGGCGCAGACCCGTTGACTGGGATGATGAGCGTTTGGCCGGCGTAGATGTCGCTGGTGGCCAGGCCGTTGGCCTGCATGATGTCGGTCCAACTGACGCCATAGTGCAGGCCGATGCGGTACAGGTTTTCGCCCGGCTGCACGGTGTGGGTGATTTGGGCGGCGGCCGGGGCCGGCGCATTAACTTGGGCGGCCACGGGCTGCGAGCGCGCGCTGCCTAGAACGACGGCCAAGACCAGCGCACTCCACAAAGCGCGGGCTGGCCGGCAGAATTTGAACGACATCGGGCACCTCCTCTAACGATTGCGGCTTATTCTAGCAAGGGGCGTGCCGGGGAGCAACACTGGCACCGGACCCACGCCCGACCCACGACGGGCAGCCTGATTCTGGGCAGGTGTGTAACGGATGCGGTTGGATTTTTGCGAGGGCCAAGGGAGACAGCCGAGCGGGTAGCGGGGACTAAAAACAGCGCCGGAGCGGAGGGCGCGGGTGGAGCTACCTATTCACTTTCGCTTTCTTGGCTTTAGTCGTCGGAGCTGATGATGTCGGACATGGCCTGGTATTCGGGCTTCCAGACCTTGAATTCGCCAGCGGAGCAGTTGGTGCAGCGAAAGATCAGGTTCACGCGGCCGTCCTTGCCCATATCCGCGGCGTTGGCAAAGACCGCGACCGCCCCGCAACTGGGGCACTCCGGCAGGTTCTCGACGATCTTGATGTGGGCGATGGTGTAACGCATGATAGTCCTTTGCCTCAGACAAACAACAGACGGCCCGCCCATACAGGTGGCGCGCCGTCCAGATAAGTTGATTCTACCCTCAGGCAGGGGAACTGGCAATAGGGACGGTCAGAGGTTAGGCGCCGGACGGTGCGCGTTAGGCTGGGCGGCGCTGCTCGCCGCGCTGGACGGTGCTGCCAATGACCAGGCCGGCGGTGAGTAGCACCAGGTTCTTGACCACGAACTCGCCCAGCGTGGTCAGCAGCAGCGGGTTGCCGTTCTGGAACGACAGGCCGGGGTGGATGATGAGCACCAGGAAGGTGCCGGCCATCTGCATCACAAAGAACAGCAGCGTCAGCCGCAGCGCCACGCGGAACAGCAACCCCAGGCCGACGGCGATCTCCCACACGCCCAGGAAGGGCACAAAGAACGCGGCCGGCACCCAGTAGACGGTCTGGGCCACCAGCTCGGCCACCGGGCTGACTTGCAGGACTTTCAGCGCGCCAAACCAAATGAATGTAATCGCCAGCGCCAGGCGCAAAAACGTGGTGGCGTAGGTCTGCAGAAAGCGCAGGATGGCATGGTCCAAGCGGTCGTAGGTGGTGCGCAGGGTGGTCATAGGGTCTCCAGGCGGTGAATGGGGTAATTCTATCAATCTCCAGCGGCGGCTGCCGCGGTGGGCTAGACCGGTTGCTTGTGGCTGGCGCAACTTTTGCTTATCGTTCCGGCGCGGCCGGGGCGATGCGTTACAATTCGCGTGGGGGCAACGCGTAGGTGGAGCAGAAAGGACCGAGGCCAATGCCTGAAGCAGTGATCGTTTCGGCCGTGCGCACGCCCATCGGGCGGCACGGCGGCGCGTTGAAAGAGGTGCGGCCCGACGACTTGGCGGCGCTGGCGCTGCGGGCGGCGGCCGAGCGCGTGGGCCTCGACCCGGCGCTGGTCGAAGAGGTCTACCTGGGCTGCGCCAACCAGGCCGGCGAAGACAACCGCAACGTGGCGCGCATGGCGGCCCTGCTGGCGGGCTTCCCAACCTCGGTGGCGGCCGTTACTTTCAACCGGCTGTGCGCCTCCGGGCTCACGGCCGTCAACGCAGCGGCGCGCGCCATCAAGGCGGGCGAGGGCGAGGTCTACCTCGCGGGCGGGGTCGAGAGCATGACGCGCGCGCCCTACGCGGTCGCCAAGACCAGCCCAGAGTGGTCGTTCGGCAACAGCACGCTGTGGGACACGACGCTGGGCTGGCGCTTCCCGAACGCGCGGCTGAAGGCCATGCACGGCAATGACTCGATGGGCGAGACGGCGGAGAACGTGGTCGAGGCCGCGCTGGCCGTCGGGCAGCCGATCACGCGTGAAGACCAGGACGCCTTTGCGCTAGAGAGCCAGTGGCGGGCGACGGCGGCCATGGACAGCGGCCGATTCAAGGACGAGCTCGTGTCGGTGCCGGTGCCGCAGCGCAAGGGCGACCCGCTGCTGGTGGAGCGCGACGAGCACCCGCGCCCTGACACGACGCTGGCGGGCCTGGCCAGGCTCAAGCCGGCCTTTCGCGACGGCGGTTCGGTGACCGCCGGCAACTCGTCGGGCATCAACGATGGGGCGGCGGCCCTGGTGTTGATGAGCGACCGCAAGGCAATTCAGCTTGGGCTGCGACCGTTGGCGCGGATAGTCGCCTCAGCCTCGGCCGGCGTAGAGCCGCGTACCATGGGCCTGGGCCCCATCCCGGCCACGCGCAAGGCGCTGCTGCGGGCTGGCTTGGCACTGAGCGACATTCACTTGATCGAGCTCAACGAAGCCTTCGCGGCGCAAGCGTTAGCGGTCATGCGCGAACTGGGCATGGACCCGGCGATCACGAACGTCAACGGCGGGGCGATAGCACTCGGACACCCGCTCGGGGCCAGCGGCGCAAGGCTGCTGGTGACGCTGGTGCACGAGATGGGCAAGCGCGCAGCGCAGGAGAAGCGGCCGTATTACGGCCTGGCGAGTTTGTGCGTCGGCGTGGGGCAGGGCGAGACGACGATTGTGGAGTGGATCAGGGCGTAAAGGTCAGAGGTCGGAGAAAACCCTTGGCCACGAATTACACGAATTGGGGGTGAGGTGTGGCCGAGGGGTGGCTGACGGCGGATGAAGTGGATTGATCAACCTACCATGCCCGGTCATTCCGAACCCCCGCTCGCGAGCTCGTCTTAACGCAACAATCTTGGCGGGGTGAGGAATCTCACCTTTGGCGCTCCCACCCGCTTGGTGACGCCGCAGCGCCCGACAGTCGCCTCCCACCCCCGTCGCGCCCTCCCTCGTGCAGATTAGACGGGCAGTAGCTCAAATGAAACCGCGCCCCCGCTGCGTATAGTAGGCATGACCAACGTGTGCCTCAATGTTTAGCCCGCTCTACGCCCCATCGCCCGCCGGCACGGCGCTGTTCGCGCTGCTGTACTTCGGCTGGGCGGTGTTCGAGTTGGTGGTCAACCTGCGGCTGTGGGCGCCGGGGTCGGTCAACCGCGACCGGTGGACCCGCTTTGGCATCATCGGCGGGATGCTGCTGGCGTTCACGTTGTCGGTGGCGGCCACGCGGCTGACGGCGTTTGACTTCTCGGCCGGGCGCTCAGGGCTGTTTTATCTGGGGCTGGCGCTGATGGCCGGGGGGTTGGTGTTTCGGGCCTGGGCCATCATGCAGCTTGGCCGCTACTTCGTGCCGGAGGTGGCCATCCAGCCGGGGCAGCGCGTGCTCGACCGGGGCCTGTACCGCTACCTGCGCCACCCGTCCTACACCGGCACGTTTCTCACCGTCATCGGCTACGGGCTGGCGCTGAACAACTGGCTCAGCCTGGCGATTATGCTGGTCATCACCGGCGTGGTCTATGGCTGGCGCATGCGGGTGGAAGAGGCCGCGCTGACTGAGGCGTTTGGCGAGGAGTACCGCGCCTACATGCGGCGCACCAAGCGGCTGGTGCCGTTCGTGCTGTAAGTCCCCCTGACCGACAACTCAATCCAGCTTGGCCAGCCTCACCCGAAAGCCGATGTAGTCTTCGCCCTCGGCCGGCGCGAACTTGCTGCGCACGGCGCAGCGGCAGCTATCGGGCGTGTCGTGCCACGAGCCGCCGCGCATCACGCGCAGCTTGGCATCGCCGCCGCTGTTCCACACGCTGCCGTCCACCGGCGCGCCGGAGTAAGAAGCGTGCCAGGGGTCGGCGCACCACTCCCAGACGTTGCCGTGCATATCGCTCAGGCCGAAGGCGTTGGGCGCAAACTGCCCGACCGGCGTGGTCACGTGCCGGTACACGCCCACCGGCCCGCCGGCGTACACGTGCTGCCCGGCATAGTTGGCCAGGTCGCTGGTGAGCGTGGGGCCATAAGCGAAGGCGCTTAGGCGGCCGGCGCGGCAGGCGTATTCCCACTGGGTTTCGCTGGGCAGGGCGTAGGCGCGGCCGGTCTTTTTGCTCAGGCGCTGGCAGAACTGCTGCGCCTCGTCCCAGGTGACGTTCTCGACCGGGCGGTTGGGGCTGGCAAAGCGGCAGGGCGGCAGCTGGCCGGCCACGGCCTGCCACTGCGCTTGCGTGATCGGAAATTGGCCGAGCAGGAAGGGTGAGAGGAGGACCGTGTGCTGCGGGTGCTCGTCGTCGAAGCCCACGCCGTAGGGTGAGCCGATGACGCCCTGGCCGCCGGGGACGCGCACCAGGGCGAGCGCCATGCCGCCGCCGAGGTCTTGGCGCTGGCGCGTGGCCCGTCCGGGGCGGGTCTCAACTATCGCGCCGGCCGCCTCCACCGTGACGGTCTTGAACTCAAACTCCGCCGCCGGCAGCGCGCTCACGCGACCCCGTGCGCTTACTTGTTGGCGAAGCGGTAGCCGATGCCGCGCGAGGTCAGGATGAACTCGGGCCGGTTCGGGTCGCGCTCAATCTTCTTGCGCAGATAGTGCACGTAGAGCTTCAGGCTCTCGTTGACCTCGCCATATTCCGGCCCCCAGGTTTGGGTGATCAGCTCGCTGCGGGTGAGCACGCGCCCGGCGTTGCGGGCCAGCACCGACAGCAGCGTGAACTCTTTGGGCGTCAGCTCGACCAGCTTGCCGTACACGCTGACCTCGCGCGTGTGAAAATTGATGCGCAGGTCGCCGTCGGCAAAGGTCAACTCGTCGGCCCCGCGCGCGGTGGTGCCGCGCCGCAGTTGGGTGTGGATGCGGGCCAGCAGCTCGTGGTTGTCGAACGGCTTGACCACGTAGTCGTCGCCGCCGATCTCCAACCCTTTGACCACGTCTTTGACCGAGCTCTTAGCGGTGATGAAGATGATCGGCACGGTCGAGGTCTCGCGGATGCGGCGGCAGACCTCCCAGCCATCCATGTCGGGCATCATCACATCGAGCAGCACCAGATCGAGCGGCTGGGCGCGGATGATGTCGAGCGCATCGGTGGCGGTTGCGGTCTTGAGCACCTCGAAGCCGTGGTGCTGCAGCAGGGTGCCGATCAGCCACAAGGTGTTTTCGTCGTCGTCTATGACTAAGATCTTTTCTGGCATGGTATTCCCCGAACTCCGACGGTATGAAACGCGTTAGAAAGTTTAGCATGTCGTCCTAACAATGGCAAATGAGAGGTTAGGACAGGTTAGAGGCGGTTTGGAGGCCGAAAGGGATTTAATAGCGGTAAAGGGGGACTCAAGGGACTCGGGGGACTCAGGTGCGAATGTTATCACTGGCTTGGCCGTATGACTAACCGGCCTCGCGTTAGACCCGTTTTGCGCTCGGCTCTGGCGCAACCTGCCCTGAGGCCCGCGAGTCCCCAGCACAGCGTCCCCCGAGTCCCCACTCTCGGCTCGCCCTTCTTCCATCTCCCGAACACACGTGCTACAATCCGACCGCATGGCACTTGAACTGAACAAACTCACGATAGAAGTCGCGGCTTTGGGCGTAAACCTGGCGGCGCGGCTAGAAGATTTGGCTGTGCGGCTGCCGGTGGCGCAGACCACGCTGCACGCCATCGGCCTGGCCGATGACGAGTTGCGGCGCAAGGTGGTGGCGGCCATGGCCCTGCGCTGGGCCGGCGCGATCCCGACCGACGAGCCGGTGGACGCTTCCTTCCCGCCGCCCGCCGCCCCGGCCCGCCACACCGTCATCGCCGCCGACGGCTCGCAGATTTACCCCGACCGGCACGGCGTGGCGCTCTACTACCTCATCAACATCGGCAGCATCGTCTTCCGCACCGGGCTAGAGCGCGCGCCCAGCATCGCCAGCACGCCACAGGTCTTTTATGAAGACGCCGACTTGTACGAGGAAGATGGCGGCCAGAAGCCGGCGGTGCTGATCGACGCCGAGCGCGACCGGCGCGAGTTGGCCGAGTTGGCGCGGCTGTCGGCGGCCGAGGCCTCCGATGCGCCCACCGTGGCGGTGCTCGACAACGGCCTGCTGCTCTACCTCTCGCTGCAAATTAACGATCAGAAGCTGATCAAAGAAAAGATTGACCAGTACCTCGATGAGCTCGACTTGCTGCGCGCCACCGGCGCGGCCGTGGCCGGTGTGGTAGACCGCCCGCGCGCGGCCAGCGTGGTGCGGCTGCTGCACCTGAACGGGCTGGCGGTCGGCGACATTCGTGACGAGGCGCTGCGCAACATGGGGCCGGCCTTCGCCGGGCTGCACGACGGCCTGCTGTTCGACTGGCTGGCCCCCGGCGAGCGCAGCGCGCTGTTCATCAGCGCCTCGCCCAACAACGAGATCTACTACAAAGACCGCCACCACCAGATTTACTTCTTCTATCTCAACGCCGGGCGGCCGGGTAAAGATGGGCTGCTGCGGGTGGAGGTGCCGGAGTGGGTGGCGACCGACCGGGCCCGGCTCGATCTGGTGCACGCCGCGTTGGTGTCGCAGTCGAAGGTCAGCGACGGCTTTCCGTATGTGCTGATGCGGGCGCACGAGCTGGCGGTGGTGACGGTCGGCGAGCGGCGCACGTTCGATGAGATGGTGATGGGCTCGATGCTCCGCCAAAAACTGGCGCCGAGCATTTCGCAGAAGGCGCAGGGCAAGGCCTGGACTGGCGCGGCCCGGCGGCGCTAAGGGAGATGGTGATGACAGATGCGATGGGCACGGCCATTGGGCGCTTATTGCGCAGCGCGACGACGGGGTTTGTGTTCGGCTGCTCGGTGCCGGAGCCGGAGGTGCCGCGCTTTGGCGATCTGGTGAAGGCCCCCGCCCAGCGCGGCCGCAGCCAGGTGCTCGGGCTGATCTACGACATCGTGATCGAGGACGACCCGTTTGTGCGCCAGATGGTGGCGACGCCGGACCTGGAGGAGGCCTATATCCTTGACCAGCGCGAGAACCGCCAGGTGCCGATTGAGGTGAGTGTGCTGGCGATCGGCTATTACGGGCTAGATGGCTCGCTGGTGTGCGGCCTGCCGCCGCAGCCGCCGGTGACGCTCGACCGCATTCAGCCCGCGAGCGCCGACGAGTTGTGCGACTGCACCACCCGCTTTGACTTCGTGCGCTTGGTGCTGAACGCGCCCGATGTGCCGGCCGACGAGTTGCTGGCAGTGGTGCTGCGCAACGCGGCGCTGGCGCGCCCGGTCGAAGATCAGCGCAACTATCTGCGCGGGGCGGGCCGCGAACTGGCGCGGTTGTTGAGCCGTGACCTGCCGCGGCTGGAGAATCTGCTGCGGCGCATAAAACCCTAAAAACATTGGCCACGAATTACACGAATTACACGAATTGGGTGATGGTTAGGCCAGTGGTCGGGTGAGGGCGGGGCGAGGGACGCAGATGACTGAGTTGTTGTTCGCCGAATTGTCATATCAGGTGGTGGGCGCGGCGATGGAAGTGCACAAGGCCCTCGGCCCCGGCTTTCTGGAAGCGGTGTATCACACCGCGTTGGCGCACGAGTTAGGCTTGCAGGGGATACCATTTACAAGCCATACTGCGCTGCCCGTTGTTTACAAGGGTGTAAAGGTCGGCTTGTACGAAGCCGATATGATCGTGGATGAGAAGATCATCGTAGAACTGAAGTCGGTGCAGGCCCTCAACGCTGCCCATGTCGCGCAGGCCCATCACTACCTGGCTGCCACCGGCCTGCGCTTGGCCCTGCTGCTCAACTTTGGAGCCAAATCCCTTGAAACCAAAAGGGTCGCGAAATAATGC
>JBBRZY010000168.1:0-8562 GCA_038252885.1 Anaerolineales bacterium
CACCCTATGACCGCGCCATCAGCCGCCGAGGGCGGGTTGGTCTTTCTGGAGCACTGCACCGCCTGCCACGGCCCCACCGGTCAGGGCGATGGCGAGATGGTCGCCCAACTGACCACGCTGCCGCCCGACTTCACCGATCCGGCCTTCGCCCGCGCCCGCAGCCCGCGCGACCTCTTCACCGTCATCACCGACGGCCGCATTGACAACCTGATGCCGCCCTTTGGCAATAGCCTGAGTGAGGCCGAGCGCTGGTCGCTGGCGGCCTTCGTCTACTCCCTCAGCGCGCCACCTGCGCAACTGGCCGCCGGGCAGGCCGTCTACGCCGCCAACTGCGCCGCCTGCCACGGCGACGCGGGGCAGGGCGATGGCCCCCAAGCCTCCGGCCTCGACCCGGCCCCGCCCGACTTCACCGACCCCGCCGCGCTGATCGCTAAGACCGGGCAGACCTGGTTCACCCTCGTATCCGGCGGCGACGCGCTGCACCCGTTTGCCGCGCTGCCCGAGGCCGACCGCTGGGCCGCGCTCGACGCCGTCCGCGCCTTCAGCTACGCCTACGCCGACCCGGCCGACCTGCAACGCGAGCGCCCCGGCTCGGTCACCGGCCGCATCGTTAACGAAACCGGCGGCGGCCTCATCCCGCCCGGCCTGACCGTCAACCTGCACAGCTTCGAGGGCCAAACGCTGCTCGGCACACTCACCACCACCGCCGCCGCCGATGGCGCGTTTGCTTTCCCCGCTGTCCTGTATCGCCCCGGTCGTCAGTTCATCGTCACCGGCGACTACCAAAACGTCACCTATGGTTCAGAGGTCGGCCGCTTCAATGCCCACGGCGACCCGCTGGCCATCACGCTGCCGGTGTACGAGCAGACGACCGACACCGGCCATTTGGTGGTCGAGGAAATGCACATGTTCCTCGAGTTCAGTTCCGCCACGGAGCTCACCGTGGGTCAGTTGTTCGTCTTGGGCAACACCGGCGACCAGACCTACGCCGCCACCCGCGACCATCCGCTGCGCTTCAGCCTGCCCGCGGGCGCGACCAGCCTCGACGTGCAGAACGCCGTCGTGGACCAGGACTACTTCCTCAGCGCCGACGGCTTTGCCGCGCTGTGGCAGGTGACGCCCGGCTCCAGCCAGAGCCAGATTTTGTTCTCCTACCGCCTGCCGTACACCGGCCGGCTGGCCTTCAACCAGCCATTGGCTTACCCAGTCACCACCGCCAACTTATTACTCTCCGACTTCGGCGTGCGCCTGAGCGGGCCGGGGTTGGTGGATCAGGGGCCGCAGACCTTTCAGGGCCAGTCGTTCCAAAACTTCATCGGCACCGGCCTGCCCGCCGGCCACGCGCTCGCCTTCAATCTAGAAGGCGCGGCCGGCACCGGGGCCACCGCGCCACCTGGCCTGTCCGCCAGCCAGAGCGCCAACCTCAGCGTTGGCCTGGGTGCATTGGCGCTGGTGCTGCTCGGCAGTGGCTTCTATCTCTATCGCCGCCCAGCCCGCCCGGCGCGTGTCGCCACCCGCGACAGCCTGCTCGACGCGCTGGCCCAGCTCGACGACGCCTACGCGGCGGGCGAAGTGGCCGCCGCCGACTATGCCGCCGAGCGCGCCGAGCTTAAAGCCGCGCTGCAAAAGGTGTGGAAGGCTAAGAAGGCATGATTGAGACGCGCGGGCTGCGCAAGAGTTTTGGCCTGCGCCCCGTGCTGCGCGGCGTGGACCTCGACCTCGCGGCTGGCGAGTGCGTGGCCCTCATGGGGCCGAACGGCGCCGGCAAGACCACCCTCATGCGCATCCTGGCGACGCTGGCGCAGCCTAGCGCCGGGCTGGTGCGCGTGGCGGGCTACCCCCTGCCGGAGGGCGCGGCCGAGGTGCGCCGGCGGCTGGGCGTGGTCTCGCACAACACCTTGCTCTATACCGACCTGACCGCCGAAGAGAACCTGCGCTTCTACGCCCAACTCTACGGCCTGCCCAATGCCGACGCGCGCCTGACCGACCTGCTCGACCAGGTGGGCCTGGCCCGCCGCCGCCGCGATCTGGTGCGCACCTTCTCGCGCGGCATGCAGCAGCGGCTGGCGATTGCCCGCGCCCTGCTGCCCGACCCGGCTGTGGTGCTGTTCGACGAGCCCTACACCGGCCTCGACCCAGACGCCTCGGCCATGCTCGACGACGTGCTGCAGACCGTTACGCAGCAAGGCCGCACGGTGCTGATCTCCACCCACGACCTGGGGCGCGGGCTGGCCCTGGCCGGCCGGGTCGTCATCCTAGCGCGCGGCGTCATCGCCCACAGCGCCCCCACCGCCGGGTTGGCCGCCGCCGACCTGGCTGCGACGTATGCCGAGGTAGTCCATGCGCCCGTCGCCGCCGCCTGAAGCACCCGCGCTGGTCGTCCAGCGCCCCCTGGCCGCGCGCGCCCGACACTACCTGAGCGTGGTGGCCGCCATCGTCTGGAAAGACCTGGCCTCCGAACTGCGCAGCCGCGAGATGCTCAGCGCTATGGTGGTCTTTGCCCTGCTCGTTACCCTAATTTTCAATTTTGCCCTGGAATTAGACCGTTCCGCCCGCCAGAACGTGGCGGCTGGGGTGCTGTGGGCGGCCACCTTGTTCACCGGCACGCTGGGCCTCAACCGCAGCCTGGCACAGGAAAAAGACCGCGGCTCGCTCGACGGGTTGCTTTTGGCCCCGGTTGACCGCAGCGCCCTCTATTTTGGCAAAGCTGTGGGAAATTGGTTGTTTATTTTAATCGTTGAAGTTATCATTCTTCCCATATTCACAATTTTGTTCAATTTGCCGATGCTGCTGCCGCTGCAACTGCTGGTGGTGGTGCTTGGCTCGCTGGGGTACGCGGCGGTGGGCACGCTCCTGGCCTCGCTCGCTATTCACAGCCGAGCGCGCGATGTGATGCTGCCGATCCTGCTGTTCCCCGTCACAGTGCCGCTGCTGATCGCGGCGGTGCGGGCCAGCGGCGGCGTGCTGGCCGGGGCCAGTTGGGCCGACCTCAGCCCGTGGTTCAACCTGCTCCTCGGCTACGACGTGATCTTCATCGCCGCCGCCTTTATGCTGTTCGAGTTCGTCGTGGAAGAATAGCCCCACTCACCCTCACCTGGAGGCCGCGCATGCCGAAAGCTAGTCGTGCCGTTCAAATTCTAAACGTCGTCACCCTCGTGCTCATGCTGGCGACGCTCTATCTGGTCTTCTTCTACGCGCCGCGCGAGAAGACCATGGGCGAGGTGCAGCGCATCTTCTACGTGCATGTGCCCTCGGCCTGGCTGAGCATGGCGGCCTTCGGCGTCACAGCGGTGTTCGGTGGGTTGTACCTGTGGCTCAAGCGGCCGATGCTCGACATCGTGGCCAACGCCTCGGTCGAGATCGGGCTGTTCTTCACTGTCATGGCCATGACTTCCGGCTCCATCTGGGCCTACCCCGCCTGGAACACCTGGTGGACCTGGGACCCGCGCCTGACCACTTACACCATCATGGGCCTGATCTACGTGGCCTACGTCATGCTGCGCCAGGGCCTGGATGATCCACAGCGCCGCGCCCGTTTCGCCGCGGTCTACGGCATCATCGGCTTCATCAGCGTGCCGATCACGTTCATGTCCATCCGCTGGTGGCGCACCATCCACCCGGTGGTCATCGGTGGCGCGGGCGAAGGCGCGCAGGGCAGCTTCGCGATGACGACCTCGATGGTGCAGGTGCTGCTGTTCGCCAACCTGGCCTTTATCTTCCTGTTCGTCAGCTTGCTGATCAGCCGCGTGCGCCTGGCCCAGTTTGGTGAGCGCGTCGAGCAGCTCAAAGCCCGACTGTTGGCGGCCTAGCCGGAGACCACCCATGCCCCTCTTGCCGCTCCTCCAAGACGCTTCCCCCGACACCGTGCGCTTTATGCTGCTGGGCTACGCCTTCGTCATCGGCCTGCCCTTGATCTACATCATCAGCTACTTCGTCCGCCGCCGCAGTCTGGAACGCGACCTAGAAACGATTGATACGCTGTCCAAGGAAGAGCAGCAGGGCGACCAGCGCCTAACCGGCCGATAAGCCCACCCGCTCGGAGTGCGACGCTGGTTGTGCGAATCAAAAGCAGCGTTAGAGCTTCGCCAGCAGTTGCTTCTTCTTCACCTGGAACTCTTCTTCCGTCAGCACGCCGTTCTGGCGCAGACCGTCGAGTTGGGCGATCAGTGCCGGTACGTCGCCGGGGGCATTGCTCAGGGCCCGCGCCGCCGGCCGGCTCTGTCCGCTCTCCAGTTGGTGCTTGGCGTTGAGCATCGCGGTCTTAAACTGGATCGGCCCGGCGATGGTCTTGAACTTGTTGACCCCGATCTCGCTGGCCGTTAGGATTTCGACATCGCCGAAGTCCAGCAGCCGGCCCCACACGCTCTGCTCCAGCTTCACATCGTTGACCTTGTCCAGCGACGAGTCGGTCACGTCCTTGTTGAACATGCCTTCCAGAAAGATCACGCGCCGGTCGGTGACGACGTACTTGCGGTTGTACCAGTCAAGCGCGTCGCGTGACAGGCTGACCAGCGGCAGCAGCAGCAGCAGGTAGCCTAGCGCCGGCAGCGGCCCGGCCAATGGGAAGAAAATCAGAGTCAGCGTAATCAGCACAACCAGCGCGATGGTCAGCACCAGTTCCGACAGGATCTCGGTCAGCAAAACCAGCCAATGCCGATGGGTCACATACTGAATCGTCTCGCCCTTGCCTAGCAAATTTAGTAGATAAGCGTCTTTGGTCATGCTCAGTCCTCACAGCCTGGTTAGGGCGGCAGCAACCACCGCGCCGCTAGAGTGTAGGCCCAGCCGCCCCGTCCGGCAACCCGACTATTGCCCCATCAGCGGCCAGGGTGGTCGCGCGCGGTAGCGCGCAGCCCTCGATAGTAGGAGTCTCAGGCTGAACCAGCCCTGCTAAACTATCGTCCCCGAGTCACTTCCCTGCTCGTCCTGGTTGGCGGGCGCGGCGGCCGGCCCTTCGCCGCGCGCCTTGGCCGCCAGCAGGCCGGCGCGGGTCCACACCGGCCGGTCGCCCACGGCGCTCACCGGGTAACAGCAGGCCCGCGTCGACTTCCCATCGACCAGCACCAAGCACGTTCCACACATGCCCACTGTGCAGCCAAAGCGAATGTCTGGTAGTCCCAGTTCGTCGTGCAGCACCCACAGCAGTTCACGGTCGGGGCCGTCCGGTACGGTGTAATCTTGCCCGTTAATGTTCAGCTTCATGAAGTCTCTACTTCTGGGTTCGCAGCGGTCGTAACCGCCGCCGGCCCCTGCCGCCGGAAGAGCACCATCCCCAGCCAGATGAGGCCCGCCAAGATGAAAACCAGCGGGTAGTCTATCACCGGGATGCGAATGATCTCATTTAGATTGCCCCAGCCGCGGACCGCGTAGACCCCCGCAACCACCGCCGCGTACACGCCCAGCAGCGCCCAGCGCACCCAGCGCGCCAGCCCCAGTCCGTGCATCTGCGTGATGATGAAGATGCCGCCGAACCCGAAAAAGAACATCGGCCAGAAGCCGCCCGGCCCGGCCTGCACCAGCGCCACCAGCGTGCCGTGCACGAGCACCAGCACCTCTTGCACCAGGGTCCACCAGCGGTTGCGGTGAATGCGCGTGAAGAACAGGCTGCTCTGTAGCAGCAGCAGAAACATGTAGACAAAGCCGATCAGGTGTCCGCTGGTGTTCTCCATCGGGTGATACCAGAACGTGTATACCGCCGCCCAGGCGAAGAAGTAGCCGTGATACTTGCGCGCCGCCCGGACGATGTCTGGTCGAATGGGCGCGCGTTTGCCAAAGATCAGGCCGCGCCGCTGGTTCTCCATCAGCAGCACCCACACCAGCAGCACAATCACCGAGCCTTGGGACGAGAAGATCGACACATCCTGCGCCAGTCCGTCGTACCAAATGTGCGTTTGCACGAAGTGCAACAGGATGAACCCGGCGTTCACCGCCAGCGCCACGACATTGACGCGGTGCAGTCCCGTGGTGTAGGTCTTGACCCGCGTCTGGCCGTAGTAGATGAGCCCCCACAGGCTCAGTTGGTGGGCCAGGTAGAAGCCCCAGGCTGTGGCGCGCGTCCAAAAGGTTGGCTCGGCCAGACGCCAATAGTACCAATCCACGCCCAAATCGGGCAGGTGGGGCACCGCTGCCAACCACTGCCCCGCCCACCAAATTAAACCGGTGAACGCCAGGCTAAACACCACGCCGCCAATCAGCGCCCACACATCGTGCCGCCCCCGGGTGGATTGCCGTTGCATGACTGTATCCTTATCGTTGGCCAGGGCAGCCCGTTCGGTCGTCAAGCGCTACGCTCCGCTGTCGCCGACGACCGCTTTGATCTGCGCCAGCTCGGCGGCGGTCAGCACCCAGTCGGCGGCGCGGGCGTTGGCTTCAAGCTGCTCGGGCCGCGTCACCCCCGCGATGACTGAGGCCACCTGCGGCTGGGCCCGCAGCCAGGCAATTGCCAGGTCGCTGAGCGGCCGGCCGTGCGCCTCGGCGATGGGCCGCAGCCCGTCGAGGATATCGAAGTAGTGGTCATTCAGGTACTTCTGCACATACGGGCTGCGCTCGCCGCGCGACCCGGCCGGCGGTGGCGCACCGCGTTGATACTTGCCCGTCAGAAAGCCGCCCGCCAGGGGAAAGTATGGCAGGATGCCGACGTTCGCGTAGCGGCAGTAGGGGGCCAGTTCGCGCTCGACGCTGCGCTCCAGCAGGTGATAGTGCGGCTGCACGCTCACCAGCGGCGCCCAGCCGTGCAGTTCGGTCAGGTCGTTGGCGCGGGCCAACTGCCAGGCAGCAAAGTTGCTCACGCCCAGGTAGCGCACCTTGCCCGCCCGCACCAAGTCATCCAACGCCCGCAGCGTCTCGGTCAGCGGCGTGTGCTCGTCCCAACTGTGGATTTGATACAGGTCAATGTGGTCGGTCTTGAGCCGGCGCAGGCTGTTCTCAACGCCGGTCATGATGTGATAGCGGGAGGCGCGCTCGTCGTTGGGGCCATCCCCCATGCTCGAACGCACCTTGGTCGCCAGCACTACCCGCTCCCACTGGCCGGTCAGCGCGTCGCCCAGGTACTCCTCCGATAGCCCGTGCTGGCCGTACACATCGGCGGTGTCGAAAAAGTTGATGCCCAGGTCGAGCGCCCGGTGGACAATGGCGCGGGTGCCTTCGCGGTCGACCGTGCCGCCAAACTGGTTGCAGCCGATCCCGACGGCCGAGACCTTGACCCCACTATTACCCAAGTGTCGATATTCCATGTATAACTCTCCTTTATTGCTATTGCGCCTGATTATACTGTGCGCGCTGCAGGCACCGGCGGGCACGGCGGCACGAGTAGAGTTGGGCCGGCGTGTCACTACCGCAGACCGACACTTAGAAAGCGATGACCATGCGAAGCGATCTACACGACAAGACCATCATCATCACGGGCGCAAACTCTGGCATCGGCCAGGCCGCCGCGCTGCAACTGGCGGCGCGGGGCGCGCGCGTGGTCATGCTGTGCCGCAACGCCGAACGGGGCCAGGCCGCGCTGCAAGCGGTGCGGCGGGCGGCCAACACCGACCAGGCCGAGTTGATCCTGGTGGATATGGCGGAGCAGGCGTCGGTGCGCCGGGCGGTGGGCGAGTTCCTGAGCCGCCACGGCAAGTTGGACGTCTTGATCCACAACGCGGCCAACTTCGACCACCGCCTGAAGCAGCGGACGCTGACGCCGGATGGGGTGGAAACGGTCTTTGCGACCAACCACGTCAACATCGTGCTGATGACACAACTGCTGCTGGAGACGCTTAAGGCCAGCGCGCCGAGCCGGATCATCACCGTGGCCAGCAAGGGGCTGCTGACCTACCCGTTCTTGGATATCGAGTTCGACAACCTGAACGCCGAAAAGAAGTTCAACATGCAGCACGCTTACTATCATGCCAAGCAGGCACAGGTGATGTTCACCTTTGACCTGGCCGAACGGCTGCAGGGCAGTGGGGTCACGGTGAACTGCGTGCGCGTGGGCAACGTGGCGGTGCCCGACAGTCGGCTGGATTACTTGCCGCGCTGGCTGCTGAAGCTGTATCACGCCAAACGCAAGTTCGCGATGACGCCCGAGAAGATGGCCGAGACGTACACCTGGCTGGCGGCCGACCCGGCCGGGCAGGCCGTGACCGGGGGCTACTGGGATGCGCCCAACGTGCCGGTGAAGGCGAACAAGAACGCCTACAACCAGGACACGTGGGCCAAGCTGCGGGCGGCGACGGACAAGCTGATCTTGACGCCCGCGCCCGGGCCGGTGGCGTAGCGCGCCGGGCGACTTCAAGCGCATCGAGCGGGGCCGGTCAGGTTGACCGGCCCCGCTTTGGTTAAGATGGTCGGGCGGTCAGGTGGTAGCGAACGCCCCTACTTCACATGCGAGGTTGGCAGGGGGCAGGGGTCACAAGACTCTAGAGTCCCCAGGCGCTTAGCCGCCGGCGGGGGGCTTGGGTTTGGGCGGTTCGGCGCCGAGCTTGACGAAGATTTTGCTCTTGACCTGATGGTCGTAGGCCTGCCACTTGACGTCGCGCAGGGCCTCGTCAGGGCCGCCGCTGAGGAAGCCGAGTGGAA
>JBBRZY010000169.1:0-8520 GCA_038252885.1 Anaerolineales bacterium
GTGGTACACGGCGACCCGCGCCTGACGCGCCGCAGCCTGCTGCTGGCGGGCGACTCGCTCCAGCGCGTGCCGATCGCCAACAAGATCGTCCCCGGCGATTGGGAGACCGACAAGCTGCCCAACTGGGCCTTTCTGTGGGCGTTGGGCTGTGCTGAACTGTACCAACTCACCGGCGACATAGCCTTCGCCGAAGCGGTGTACCCGGCGCTGGCCAAACAGGCGCTGGTGATCGAGCACAACCGCAACGCGGCCGGCATCCTGGAACTGTCGGAGTACTGGCATTTGCTCGATTGGGCCAAGATTCCGGACGGCCCCGAGAACGTGATGACGCACGAAAGCTGCCTGGCAGTCGCCTCGCTCAAGGCCACGGCCACCATTGGGCGCGTGGCCGGCCACGCGGCGGAGGCCGAGCACTGGGCGCAGTTGGCCGAGGAGCTGGCGGCGGCCATCAATCGCGCCTGCTGGCGGCCGGCGCAGCAAGCCTACGCCGACCTGTGGCTCGATGGTGCGGCGTCCGGCACGACCTCGCAGCCGACCAACATCGCCGCCGTGCTGAGCGGCGTGGCGACCCCGGAGCGGGAGGCGGCCGTGCTGCCGCATTTGCTCTACGCCCCGGCCGACTGGATCGTCTCCGGCACGCCGTGGATGCACGCCTGGGGCTGCCTGCTCGTGGCGCAGCGCGGCCAGATGACGCCGGTGCTCGACACTATCCGCGACCGCTGGGGGGCGATGCTGGACAAGGGCGCGTCGACCGCCTGGGAGACCTTCGTGGGCTACGAGGCGCACGGGACTTGGTGGACGCGCTCGTGGTGCCACGGCTGGTCGGCCTTCCCCGGCTATGTGCTCTCGGCCTACGTGCTAGGAATACGGCCGATCACACCCGGCTACGGGCAGGCGCTCATCGCGCCGCAGTTAGGCGACCTGCACTGGGCCGAGGGCCGCGTGCCGACGCCGCACGGCGTGATCGAGGTGCGCGTGGCGCGGGCCGGGGTGGGGATGCAGGTGGACGTGACGCTGCCGCCCGGCGTGGTGGGCGAGGTGCGCGTGCCGAAGGGCGAAGCCCCGCCCACTGTCAGCGGCAGCGCGGCCAAGGTGCAGCAGGACGGAGAACAATACGTCATCACGCTGCCCGCCGGGGTAAAGGCGACGATCAGCGGCTAGTCTGAGTTAGCGCAGGGGTCACCAGTTCGGGAGACAGAGCATGAAGATCACAGCGGTGAAGACCGTGGTCGTGAACGCCGAGATGCGCAACTGGGTGTTCGTGAAGATCGAGACCGACCAGGCCGGGCTGTACGGCTGGGGCGAGGCCTCGTTAGAGTGGAAGACGCGCGCGGTGGTCGGCGCGGTGGGCGACTACACCACCATGCTGGTGGGCGAAGACCCCCTGCGCATCGAGCACCTGTACCAAATGCTCTACAAGCACTCGTTCTGGCGCGTGGGCGCGATCGGCATGTCGGCCATCAGCGGCATCGAGCAAGCGCTGTGGGATATCAAGGGCAAGGCGCTGGGCGTGCCGGTCTGGGAACTGCTGGGCGGCCGGGTGCGCGACCGGGTGCGCATGTACACCCACCTGGGCGGCGGCGACATGCGCGCCGTGTACGACACCCACCACAGCGCCGACCCGCGCCAGTTCGCCGACAAAGCCCTGGCGGTGGTGGCGCTGGGCTACACGGCGGTCAAGGTGCTCATCACCCCGCCGACCGAGACGCTCAACAGCATCGCCGCCTACCGCTATGCCGAGCAGGCCATGGAGGCCATGCGCTTGGCGGTGGGCGAAGATATCGACATCATGGTGGATTGCCACGGCCGGCACGCGCCCGCCAACGCGCTGGAGTTCTGCCGGGTGCTGGCCCCCTTCCGGCCGTACTTTGTGGAAGAGCCGGTGCCGCCGGAGAACGTGGACGCCCTAGCCGATGTGCGCCGCGCCAGCCCGGTGCCGATTGCCACCGGCGAGCGGCTGCTCACGCGGCACGACTTCCGGCAGATCTTCGAGAAGCACGCCTGCGACATCATCCAGCCCGACCTGTGCCACTGCGGCGGGCTGTGGGAGGCCAAGAAGATCGCGGCCATGGCCGAGGCCTACTACCTGGGCGTGGCCCCCCACAACCCGCTCGGCCCGGTGGCCAACGCGGCCGCGCTGCACTTCGCGCTGAGCACGCCCAACTTCCTGATCCAAGAAGATATGCTGGGCGACGTGCCCTGGCGCTGGGACGTGGTGCAGTCGAGCCTGGTGAACGAGCGCGGCTACTGGCAGCCGACGACCGCCCCCGGCCTGGGCATCGAGATCAACGAGGTCGAGGCCGCCAAGCACCCGTTCCAGCAAGAGATCATCCACTCGCTGACGGCGCGCGCGCACGACGGCGCGATCTTAGACTGGTAACCGAAAGGCCCGCCGATGGAAATTGCCCCTGGCATTCACCTGATCCCCGGCACGGTGGGCGTGCGGCCCTTGCAGCTCAGCCTGTTGGTGGGCAGCGAGCGGCGCGTGCTGCTCGACACCGGCTGCGCGGGCGACCCGGAAGGCTTCATCAGCGCGTATCTCGCGAGCATTGGTTTGAAGCCGACCGACATCGACCTGGTGATCAACACCCACGCCGACAGCGACCACTGCGGCGGCAACGCCGGCTGGCGGCGGCTCAGCCCGCGCACGCTGCTGACCTGCGGCGAGGCCGACCGCACGCGGATCGAAGACCCGGCCGTCATGTGGGCGCAGCGCTACAACGCCTACGATGCCGCGCACGGCATCCACTACGACGAGGCGACCCACACTGCCACGCTGGCGATGCTCGGCGACGCGCAGCCGGTTGACTTTACCTGGCGCGGCGGCGAGACTCTGCGGCTAAGCTCAGATTGGTCAGTCGAAATCCGCGCGGTGCCGGGGCACACGGCCGGGCATCTGGCGGTGTACGACCCGCGCAGCCGCACGGCGCTGGTGGCCGACGCGGTGCACGGCGCTGGCCTGAAGAGCCTGACCGGCGAGTGGGCCATGGGGCCAACTTACATCCAGGTGGAAGACTACCTGCGCACCATCGCCGCCATTCGCGGCTGGGGGGCAGAACAGATGCTGGGCTGCCACTGGCCCCTCGCGCGCGGGGCGGCGGCCATCAACGCGTTCCTGACCGAAGCGGAGCAGTTCGTGGCGCTGGGCGACCGGGCGCTGCTGGGCGAGTTGGCCGCCTACCCGGAGGGCCGCACGCTGCGCGAGATCATCCTCGCCATCGGTCCGCAGATGGGCGGTTGGCCGCGCAGCCTGGACCTGGAGTTGGTCTATCCGCTGGCCGGGCACGTCGAGCGGCTGGCGGCGCAGGGGCGCATCGTGGTAGACCGGTCGGCCCGGCCGGTGCGCCTGAGCCTGCCGGTAGCGGCGGCGGTCAGCCGGCCCACGCGGCGGCTGGAGGGACGCGTGGCGATCGTCACCGGGGCCGGGCGCGGCATCGGCGCGGCGATTGCGACCCGCATGGCCGAGGAGGGCGCGCGGGTCGTGGTCGCGGAACTGGACTCCGCTTCGGGCGAGGCCACGGCGGCGCGGCTACGCGCCAGCGGCCACGCGGCCCACGCGGTGACGACCGATGTGGGCGACCCCGCCTCGGTCGAGCGCATGGTGGCCGCCACGGTGGCGCACTTTGGCCCGCCCGAGGTGCTGGTGAACAACGCCGGCGTGAACGTCTTTCACGACCCGCTGCACATGCCGCAGTCGGAGTGGGAGCGCTGCTTCCGGGTAGACCTGACGGGCGTGTGGTACGGCTGCCGCGCGGTGCTGCCGCACTTGCTGGCGCGCGGGCGGGGCAGCATCGTCAACATCGCGTCGGTGCACGGTTTTCAGATCATCCCGCACTGCTTTCCGTACCCGGTCGCCAAGCACGGGCTGTTGGGGCTGACGCGCGCGCTGGCGATTGAGTACGCCCGGCACAACATCCGCGTGAACGCCATTTGCCCGGGCTACATCGAGACGGAGCTGTCGCTGGTGTACTGGAACACCTTTCCCGACCCGCCGGCCGAGCGCCAGCGCGCCTATGACCTGCACCCGCCGGGCCGCATCGGCACGCCGGACGAGGTGGCCTGGCCGGCGGTGTTCCTGGCCTCGGACGAGGCCGGCTTCATCAACGGCGCCAGCCTGGTGATTGACGGCGGCCGGTCGGTGCTGTATCACGGCGAAGGCGCCGGCACTTAGCCCCCCCCCACAAGGAGCAATCTATGCACGCTACTCAAATCTTTCTCGCGGCGCTCGGTCTACCTACCGGCGATGCTTTCAACCTGCCTGACTCGACCAAGCGCTTTCCCGATGGGGCGCAGTACCGAATCGAAATCCCAAGCGTGGAGGGGCCGGCGGCGCTGGCGGTGGTGCTGGCCGAGGCCGAGCGGCTGGCGGTGCCGGTGCATCGCGTGTCGCAGGGCAGCGGCATCATGCTGCTCACCGACGCCGAAATCCGCGAGATGGCGCGGCTGGGGCGCGAGGCGCAGATTGAGGTCAGCCTGTTCGTCGGGCCGCGCGCCGGGTGGGACGTGGGCGCGCAAATTCTCTCGCCCTCCGGCAAGAACCTGGCGGCGCGGCTGCGCGGCATGGATCAGGTGGTGTACGCGGTGGAGGACATCCGCCGCGGCTGCGCGCTGGGCATTCGCTCGGTGCTGGTGGCCGACGAGGGGCTGCTGTGGCTGGCGCACGAGATGAAGAAGGCGGGCGACCTGCCGGCCAACCTGGTGCTCAAGATCTCGGTGCAGATGGGCGCGGCCAACCCGCTCGCGATCCGCCTGTTGGAGCAGATGGGGGCCGGCACCTACAACACCCCCACCGACCTGTCGCTGCCGCAGTTGGCGGCCATCCGGCAGGTGGTGGATTTGCCACTCGACATCTATGTGGAAGCGCCGGATGACTTTGGCGGCTTTGTGCGCCACTATGAGGTGCCCGAGATGATCCGCGTGGCCGCGCCGATGTATGTGAAGATGGGGCTGCGTAACACAGCCCAGATTTACCCGAGCGGACTGCATTTAGAGGCGACGATGCTGGGCATGACACGCGAACGGCTGCACCGCGCCGCGCTGGTGGTCGATATGATCCGGCGTTACGCGGGCGCGGCCAGCATGTCTGCGCCGGGCGCGCCGGACCTGGGGATACCGGTGTAAGACACCACCTGACGATTAGCAAACAAACGCGCCGGCCCGGTCAAGCTGCTTGACCGGGCCGGCGCGTTTGTTTAAGACCGTGGCGCTCCGGCCGCGCTAGCTCGCCTGCACGCTGAAGTGATACGTGCCGGAGCCGAGGCTGATGGCCACCTGGCCGTCGGCCTCACGTACGGCGGTGAGGCCCGGCACGCTGTCGAGCGGCTTGCCGCCCTCGGTGACGGCGGCGGCATTGGCGGCGTCCAGGTAGAGCGTGCCGGCGGTGTTCGGCGGCACGGTGACGTTCACGTTTAGCCCGGCGTCGGTGCGCTGCCAGCCGCACTCCACGCGGCCGTAGAGCGAGGCCAGCGCGGCGCGGGCGTGCGTCAGCCCCCCACCCGGCTGCGGGCGGAAGAGGATGTGGTGATAGGCGGGGTCGGCCGGGTCAAGCTGCAGGCCGGCGACCACGCGGTACATCCAGTCGCCAATGGCGCCGTAGGCGTAGTGGTTGAAGGAGTTCATGTTCCAGTCTTGGAACGTGCCGTTGGGGCGAATGCCGTCCCAGCGCTCCCAGATGGTGGTCGCGCCCCTGGTCACCGGATACAGCCAGGAAGGATAGGTCTGCTGGTTGAGCAGGTCGTAGGCCACCCCCACGAAACCGTTGTCGCTCAGGACGTGCGGCAGGTAAGACGAGCCGAGGAAGCCGGCCAGCAGGTGGTTGTCGCGCAGGCGGATGTCCTCCACCAGGCGGCGGGCGGCCTCGGGGCGCAGGTGGGTGGGCAGCAGGTCGAAGTGCAGCGCCAGCACGTAGGCGGTCTGCGAGTTGGGCGAAAGCCGGCCGCTGGGGGTGACAAACTCGCGGCCAAAGGCGGCGCGGATGTCGGCCAGCCAGCGGCCGTATTCGTCGGCGTCGGCGGCCAGGCCCAGCACCTGGGCGGCGCGCTGCACCAAGCTGGTGGAGTGGGCAAAGAAGGCGGTCGCCACGTAGGCCGTGTCGGTGACGGGGTAAGGCATGTTCGGGTCGGGCGGCGGCACGGCCAGCCAGTCGCCGAACTGCGGGCCGGTGTCCCAGATCAGGCGGTCGCCGGTCTGGGCGCGAATCCACTTGATCCACTTGACCATGCTAGGGTATTGCTCGGCCAGCAGGCGGGTGTCGCCGTAGGCCTGGTAGAGCACCCACGGCATAATGACGGCCGCATCGCCCCAGCCGGTGGCGCCGCCTTCCTTGAGGATGTCGGGGATGACGTGCGGCACGCGGCCGGCGGGGGTCTGGTCGGCGGCCAGGTCGCGCAGCCACTTGGTGAAGAAGCCGGCCACATCCATGTTGAAGGCGGCGGTGCGTGAGAACACCTGGGCGTCGCCGGCCCAGCCCAGGCGCTCGTCGCGCTGCGGGCAGTCGGTGGGCACATCCACAAAGTTGCCCTTCTGGCCCCAGACGATGTTGTGCTGCAACTGATTGAGCAGCGGGTCAGACGTCTCAAACTCGCCGGTGGGCGACATAGCCGAGTGGATGACGACGCCGGTGAGATCGGCCAGCGACAGTTCGCCGGGGTAGCCGGCCACATGCACGTAGCGAAAGCCGTGGAAGGTGAAGTGCGGCTCGAAGACTTCCTCGCCGCCGCCCTTGAGGGTGTAGTGGTCGGTGCATTCCGCGCCGCGTAGGTTGGTGATGTAGAAATTGCCCTGCTGGTCGAGCACCTCCGCGAACCGCAGCGTCACCTGCGCGCCGGCCGGGCCGCGCAGCTTAAGCTTCACCCAGCCGACCATGTTCTGGCCCATATCTAAAACCAACTCGCCGGCCGGGGTAGTGAACAGGCTGATGGGCGCAATGGTCTCGATGCGGCGCACGGGCGGGCCGGCCGGGGCCACCAGCGTGGCGTAGCCGTGGTCTTCAACCTTCACGGGCGTCCAGCCGGCCGTGTCGTAGCCGACCGCCGACCAGCCGGGCCGCTCCAGGCGGGCGTCGTAGGTCTCGCCGTCGTAGAAATCCGATTCGAGGATCGGGCCAGTGGCCGACTGCCACGCGTCATTGGTGCCCACCACCTGCACACGGCCGTCGGCGTAGGTGATCACGATTTGCGCGAGCAAGGCCACGGTGGCGCCATAGTGCTGGCGGGAGCGCTGCCAGTTGAGGTGGCCGCGATACCAGCCATCGCCGAGCGTGGCCCCAAGCGCATTGGCGCCGGTCTGAAGCTGGGCGGTGACGTCGTAGGTCTGGTATTGCAGCCGGGTGGGATAGCTGGTCCAGCCGGGCGTGAAGAGGTCGTCGCCGACGGGTTGGCCGTTAAGCTCCAGCGCGTACACGCCGTGGGCGGTGACGTAGGCGCGGGCCGACTTGACCGGGCCGGCGACCTCGAACGTGCCGCGCAGCAGCGGGCTGGGGGTTGGGGCGCTCAGGTCTTCGACGTAGCCAGGGGCGACCCACTGCGCCTGCCAATCGGCGGGGGCGAGCAGGCCCATTTCCCACCAGGCGGGTTCGCTCCAGGGCGAGGGCTGGCCGGCGGCATCCCACACGCGCACCTGCCAATGCGCGCGCTGGCCAGAGGCGAGCGGCGCGCCGGCGTACACGCGGTGGGTCGATTGGTCGGAGGCGACGCGGCCGCTATCCCACAGGTCGCCGGTGCCGGCGGCCAGCGCGCCGCGGTCGCTGGCGACGATGAGGTGGTAGGCGCTCTGGCGCACGGCGCGGGCGGTGGGCGAGTTGGCGGCCAACTGCCAGCCCAGGCGCGGCTGCGGCACGTCGAGGCCGAGCGGATTGGTGTGATATTCGCAGGTGAGGGCGGTGAGGTGCAGGGCGGCTGACGCCATGAGATGGCTCCTGGGAGTGAGGCGATGGGGGTTGAGGCGGTCAGTGTAAGACCATCGGGCGATATGTGCCAGAGGCGGGCGGGGACTCGGGGGGAAACCTTGGGCCACGAATTACACCAAACGCTGCGCGCGAATGGGGACGTGGGCGCTAGCAGGCTGCGTTCTGCGCCGACCCGCTCATCCACAATTTTGTAGGTCAGTCAGCAATCAAAGATCCGCCCAAAATTGCCTCTTCGATGTAGAACAATTGTTTTCTATCATCTTCTACATGGAGGCCACCGCCATGCTACCCACCCTTGAAGGCCTGAATCACAGTAATTTCATGCCCACCGCGCTCGAACCTGCCATTGCAAGACTCTTGAATGAGCCCGACCAGACCCTCGCCCTGATCGCCTTGCGCTCCCTCTACCATTTCATCCAAGAAGAGCTAGACAAATTCCTCGACGCCGACTATGCCAAGACGCAGGCCGCGTCTGCCGCACCCGCCGCCCGTGACGTTCGTGACGGCGATGACGGCGATGCAAACATCCCCGCCGCCCGTGACGTTCGTGACGGCGATGACGGCGATGCAAACATCCCCGCCGCCCGTGACGTTCGTGACGGCGATGACGGCGA
>JBBRZY010000170.1:0-8518 GCA_038252885.1 Anaerolineales bacterium
CCGCATCCACCGTCTGCGCGTCAGCCAAAGGCGTGAACGTGATCGGCGACTGGTAGAGCACCTGCTTGGCCGTGATGGCGATGCGCGGCATCTGGCCGCCCCGCGCCGTGTCTTGCAGCGTCAGCCGCGAGAACACGAACTGCGTGGTGGTCGTCCCCACATCAATGCCCACCGAGAGCAAATCGCGGTCAGCCATGCCGCCATTATCCCCCGGAATGCGGCCCAGCGCCCTTTACCCTTTTAGAAATGCACTCTGTGACAACTGCCTCTTGACAACAGCGCATATGATCTATAACGTTTTCTTCATGAACACGCCCACACTCACTCTCGCCTCGTTGACTAACGCCCGGCCTCGCCTCCCGCTGGCGGCGTTGGCCACACCCCGTCGCTTCGGCCATGACAGCACCGTCAGCACTGACAGCACCGGGACAGTCAAACCAACACCCCTCGCCCATGACAGCACCGTCAGCAATGTCAGCAACGGGGCAGTAAAACGAACACACCCCGCCCAAGTCAGCACCGTCAGAATTGGCAGCACCGGGACAGATAAATCAACACCCCGTGCGCATGTCAGCACCGTCAACATTGACAGCGGCGGGACAGTAAGCTCGCACGTTCTGTCAGCACCGGCGCTGCCCTCCCAGTCGGCGCAGGCCGACTTCGCCATGTTCAGCCGCGATTTCAATCGCCAGGCGCACTCGGCGCGCACCCAACACCCGCTATTGGCGCTGCCTTCCCAGCCCGCGCAGACGGGCTTGGTTTTGCGTTGCCGCGACTTCCAGTCGCCACGCAGCGGCCCATCTCGCAACAGCCCTCATCGGCGCATGCACCCATCCCTGCTCCCTCCTCACGTGACTCTCGTGTATACTACCGCGCAATAACGGTTCTCTAACCCTTGCGGCAAGAAATTTCCGGCGGGCCACTCTCTCGCCGGGGGGTGCTGTGGCGGCGCATATTCTCGTAGCCGAAGACAACGGCGACATCATTGACGTCATGCGCGAAGTCCTCGAAGCCGATGGCTATCGCGTTACTTGCGCGCCTAATGGCCGCGAGGCCCTCAAGGCCTTCGAGCGCGAAACGCCCGACCTGATCGTCTCAGACGTGATGATGCCGTTCATGGACGGCTTCACCCTGCTTAAGCACGTGCGCGCCCACCCGGCTGGCGCGGCCGTGCCCTTCCTATTTCTCTCGGCCCGCACCGAGCCCGCCGCCACCTCCCACGCCCGCCAACTCGGCGCCGACGACTTCCTCTTCAAGCCCTTCGACGCCGACGACCTCAGCCTGGCTGTGCGCGCCCGCCTCGAGCGCCGCCAGACCGTCGAGCGCTTCGATACCCACGCCGCCCACCTGCAAACCGTGGGCATGTTAGCCAACGTGGTCGAGGCCCGCGACCGCTACACCCGTGGCCACGTCGAACGCGTTAAAACCTACGCCGCCACGCTGGCCCGCGCCCTCGAGTGGACCGAAGCCGCCCTGGCCGTGTTGGAGTTTGGCGCGCTGCTGCACGACCTGGGCAAGATCCTGGTGCCGCGCACCGTGCTCAACAAGCCCGACCGCCTGCTGCCCGCCGAGTGGGACCTGCTGCGCCGTCACCCCTTGGATGGCGCGCAGATGCTGCAAGGCGTCGACCACCTGCGCGGCGCGATCCCCTACGTGCTCTATCACCACGAACATTGGAATGGCTCGGGCTATCCGCACGGCCTGGCCCACACGGCCATCCCGATTGAGGGGCGGCTGCTGGCCGTGGTGGATGCCTACGACGCCATGACCAGTGAGCGCCCCTACCGGGTGGCCCGCACCCCAGCCGAAGCCTGCGCCGAAATTGAGCGCCAGGCCGGCCAGCAGTTCGATCCCACCCTGGCGGCGGCCTTCATCCAGGTGCGCACCGCCGGCCCCCAGACATAGACTGCGCTTATCTCACCTATCCCCAACGCCTCTAACACGCTCGGCCCAAAAACATTGGGGAATAGTGAGGTTGGTGATACAATTTCGCCGCAAGACCCGCTTCACGACAATTCGGAGGTTAGGCATGGCTGCGCGTAGCAACAAGGTGTCTTCTTTTGTGGAAGGCCTGCTTTATCGCGGGCGTGAGGGGCAGTTGCTCTACCTGGGCCAGCGCCTGGCCGGTCTGGGCACGCTGCTGTTCCTGGCCATCCACATCGTCGACACCTCGACTGTCTACTTCGGCCAAATGCTTGGCGCGCCCGATCTGTACTCGCACGCCCTCGAAATCTATCGCAGCCCGTTCTTCATGGTGGGCGAGATTATGCTGGTGGCGGCCCTGTTCTACCACGGCGTCAACGGCCTCAAGATCATTCTGCACGACACCTTCCCGCATTGGTGGAACAAAGATTTCGAGCGCCAGGCTTTTTGGAAGGTGGGTATCCTGACCTTCCTGATGTGGCTGCCGGCCGCCATCCTGATGGGCCGCTCGCTCTACATCCACAGCTTCTGCGCCACCTGCGCCGCCGACGCGGCGGCCGAGCAGACGATTGACGTCGCCACCCGCACCAACTACTCCATCGCGGCAGTGCCGATCGTCTTCTTCATCATCCTGGCGGTGCTGGTCGTGGGCGGCAAGCTCAGCGCCCCGCCGCCGGCCAAGCGCACGGCCGTGCTGCACAAGACCTTCGACACCTACGTCTGGCAGTTCATGCGCTGGAGTGGGGTGCTGCTCATCCCGCTGGCCTGGATCCATGTCGTCATTCAAGACGTGCTCATCGGCGTGCATGCCATCACCATTGACTACGTCGCCCTGCGCTGGGCCACGGTCGGCTGGCGCATCTACGACATCAGCCTGCTGGCCTTTGCCTTTGGGCACGGCATGTTGGGGCTGCGCAACGTTGTCAACGACTACATCACCCACCCCGGCTGGAACCGCGCCATCAAATATGCGCTGTTCGTGGGCTGGGTCGTCATCACCGCCATCGGCGCGGTGGCCATCATTGGCAGCGGGCTTCGGTCGGCCGCCTAAGCCAGTCCCCTTTCTAAGCACTTCTGCGCGCTAGTTCAGCGGCGCGCGGCAGGAGGTTTGCCTTGACACAGCACCACCAGTTTGACGCCATCATTGTGGGGGCCGGCGGCGCGGGGCTCATGGCCGCGTTGCACGCCGCCAAGGGCACCCGGGTCGCCGTCATCTCCAAACTCTATCCCACCCGGTCGCACACCGGCACGGCTCAGGGCGGCATCGCCGCGGCCCTGGCCAACATGGAAGAAGACCACTGGGAATGGCACATGTATGACACGGTCAAGGGCGGCGACTACCTGTCAGACCAGGACGCGGCCGAGATCTTGGCCCGCGACGCCATTGACGCCATCATCGAGCTCGAGCACATGGGGCTGCCGTTCGACCGCACCCCCGAGGGCCGCATCGAGCAGCGTCGCTTCGGCGGCCACAGCGCCAACTACGGCGAACGGCCGGTCATGCGCTCGTGCAAGTCGGCCGACCGCACCGGCCACATGATCCTGCAAACGCTGTTCCAGAACTGCGTCAAGCAGCAGGTGACCTTCTTCGACGAGTACTTCGTCGTGGACCTGATCATTCAAGAAAACATCTGCCGGGGCGTGATCGCCATTCACATTGACTCGGGCGAGATGCACATCTTCCACTCGAAGGCCGTGCTGCTGGCCTCCGGCGGCTTTGGGCGCATGTTCTCGGTCACCTCCAACGCCCATTCGCTCACCGGCGACCCGGTGGCGGCTGCCTTCCGGCGCGGCTTGCCCTTAGAAGATATGGAGTTCTTCCAGTTCCACCCGACCGGCATCTACCGCATGGGCATCTTGTTGTCGGAGGCGGCGCGCGGCGAGGGCGGGGTGTTCATCAACGGCCAGGGCGAGCGCTTTATGGAACGCTACGCGCCGACCATGAAAGACCTGGCCTCGCGCGACGTGTGCTCGCGCTGCATCTATTTGGAAGTCAAGGCTGGGCGCGGCATCGGCGGCAAAGACTACGTCTACCTCGACATCCGCCCCGAGACCATCAACCGCTACAAGAGCGCGCCCAACGGCCGCACCGTCACGGCCGAGGAGCTTGAAAGCAAGCTGCCCGACATCATCGAGATGATGCGCGTCTACCAGGGCGTCGAGCCGATGAAGGAGCCGGTGCCGATCCAGCCCACGGCCCACTACGCCATGGGCGGCATCCCGACCAACACCGAGGGCTGCGTGCGTTCTAACGCCGGCGATGGCCTGGTGACCGGCCTGTTCGCGGCCGGCGAGTGCGCCTGCGTGTCGGTGCACGGGGCCAACCGCCTGGGCACCAACTCGCTGGTCGACCTGGTGGTCTTTGGCCGGCGCGGCGGCAAGGCCATGTCCGAATTTTGTAAGCAGGCTGACTTCGCCCCGCTGCCCGACAACGTGGAAGGTGAAGTGACCGCCGAGTTGGAGCGCATTCGCACCAACACCGGCCCAGAGAAGGCCGCCACGCTGCGCCTGGAAATGCAGACGATCATGATGGACAACGTCAGCGTTTTCCGCACCGACGCGCTCGTCAGCGAGGCCTTACGCAAGGTGCGCGAACTGAAGCAGCGCTTTAAGAACGTGCAGATTGACGACAAGGGTAAGCGTTTCAACACCGACCTGCTCGAGACCTTCGAGTTGGGCTGCCTGCTCGACCTGGCCGAGGTCACGGCCTTCTCGGCCCTCAACCGCACCGAGAGCCGCGGCGGCCACTCGCGCGAGGACTACCCCAACCGCGACGACGCCAATTGGCTGAAGCATACCTTCGCCACCATTGACCAGACCTCTGGCGCGGCGCTGACGCAGGGGCCGATGACGCTGACCCACCGCCCGGTGGTGGTGACGAAATTTGAGCCGAAGGAGCGGAAGTACTAATGAATGTCACCCTCAAGATCAAGCGCTTCAATCCCGAAGGCGACACCAAGCCGCACTGGGAGACTTACGCGCTAGAAGTCCACCCGACCGACCGGCTGCTCGATGCCCTGCACCAGGTTAAGTGGTTTCAAGACGGCACCCTGGCGCTGCGGCGCTCCTGCGCCCACGGCATCTGCGGCTCAGACAACATGCGCATCAACGGCCGCAACCGCCTGGCCTGCAAAGTGCTGATGCAAGACATTGTGAAGGACGGCGGCACCGTCACGGTCGAGCCGATGCTCGGGCTGCCGGTCATCAAAGACCTGATCGTAGACATGGAGCCGTTCTTCGCCCATTACAAGTCGATCATGCCTTACCTGGTCAACGACGAGCCGGTGCCGGCCGATGGGCGCGAGCGGCTGCAGTCGCCCGAGGCGCGCGAGCGCTTCGACCAGGGCACCAAGTGCATCCTATGCGCAGGCTGTACCACCTCCTGCCCGTCATTCTGGTGGAACGGCGCTTACGTCGGCCCGGCGGCGATTGTGCAGGCCCACCGCTTTATCTTCGACGACCGCGACCGCGCGGCCGACAAGCGCCTGGAAGTGCTGAACGAACAGACCGGGGTTTGGCGCTGCCGCACGGCCTTCAACTGCACCGAGGCCTGCCCGCGCGACATCCCGGTCACCCAACTCATCGGCGAGGTGAAGCTGGCGTTGACGACCGGCCGGCTAGATTAGGCCGGCCTCGTGACAGGGCGGGGGGCAGCGTTGGACCTTGTTGACCATGATTTTCCGCGCAAGCCGAAGGTGCTGGTTGTCGACGACGACTGGCTCAATCGGGATGTGCTGGCGACCTATTTCGTCCACATGGGGGCTGACGTGCAGTCTGCCGCCGACGGCTTTAAAGCGTTGGAGATCGCCACCAACGACCCGCCCGACCTGATCCTGATGGACATGGCCATGCCGCGCATGGACGGCATCGAAGCCTGCCGCTACCTCAAATCACACCCCGCCACGCAGTTCGTCCCGATCGTCATCGTCACCGCCATGGAGAGCGATGAGACCCGCACCCGTGCCCTGGGGGCCGGCGCCGACGACTTCATCACCAAGCCCTACTCGTCCATGCTGCTGATGACGCGGGCGCGCGCTCTGCTCAAGATCAAGCACCTGACCGACATGCTCAACCAGCGCACCGCGCTGCTGCGGCGCGTGCTCAACCGCTACGTGGTTGAAGAGGTGGCCGACGCCATCCTGACCGACCCCGAGCGGCTGCTTAAGCTCGGCGGTGAGACGCGCCCGGTAACGGTGCTGTTCGCCGACATTCGCGGTTTTACGACCTTCACCGAGAAGAACGGCGCGGCCGAGGTGGTTGAGGTGCTCAACTATGTCTTCAACGCGCTGACCCGCGTGGTCTTCAAGCACGAGGGCACCTTCGACAAGTACCTGGGCGACGCCATCATGTGTTTTTACGGCGCGCCGCTGGCCCAGCCCGATCACCCGCTGCGGGCAGTGCAGACCGCGCTAGAGATGCAGGCCGTGTTTCAGGCGCTGCTGATCGAACGGCCGCTGCTGGCCGGGTTGGGGCTGGGCATCGGGCTGCACTCGGGCGAGGCCACGGTCGGCAACATCGGCTCGGAGAAGGTGATGGATTACACCGTGATCGGCGACGTGGTCAACGTGGCCAAGCGCCTGACCGAGGAAGCGCCGGCCGGGGAGATATTCATCAGCGAAGCCTCCTACGCGCAGGTGCGTGACATCGTCGAGGCCGAACGCCTCGGCCCGCGCGCCATTCGCGGCCGCGTGGAGCCGGTCACCGTCTTCACCATCCGCCTCGACCCGGTCTGACGCCGCCGCGCCGGTGTTGTCAGCCCTTCGTTTAGCTCCCGACTTCAGCTATAATTTCGGCACGGCCCCCGTAGTTCAACGGATAGAACAGGGCACTCCTAAGGCCAAAATGTGGGTTCAATTCCTGCCGGGGGCACCTGCCTCAACACGGCCCGATCACTGTGATCGGGCCGTTTGCTTTGGCCCCTCCCGCTAACCGGTCAACCAGATGCCCCTGTCTGGCGAGTTGGTGTCTATGGTCGTCCTTCGTCGAATGCGCTTTAAATCAGCCAGAATCCAGCGTATCTTAAAAAATTGTGTCTGGAGCCAGATTCTAACCCTAGACACTTGCCTATTCTTGTGAAAGATAGTATATTCACTCCACAAGCAAGTCTCTGGGTGCCCCCCCTCACCCAGAGGCTTGTTTGTTTAAGCGCCCCAACCCCTCCACCAACTTATCCACTTCGGCCCGCGTGTTGTAATGCGCCAACCCCACGCGCACCATGCCGCCCTGCCGCTGCAAGTCGAGCCGCTCCATAATCGCCAGCGCGTAGTAGTTGCCGTCCCACACGTAAATGCCCTCGGCCGCCAACTGCTCGGCGATTTGGCGCGGGTGCTGCCCCGTCAGCGTGAACGACACCGTCGGCACGCGCCGCGCCAACTTGGCCGGGTCGGTCAGCCCCCAAATCTTTAAGCCCGGAATAGTCTGCAAGCCCTCGATCAAATAGCCGCCCAACACGCGCTCGTAGTCGGCCATCGTCGTCAACGCCTGCACCAGCCGGCCGCGGCGGTCGTCGGCCGGCGCGCCGCTCGCGGCCGCCAGCCACTCAAAGTATTCCAGCGCGCCCAGCGTGCCGGCCTGGCCCTCGTGGTTCTGCGTGCCGGTCTCGAACTTGCTGGGCGGCCGGTCGTCGGCCGGGCGCACCTTGTAGGCCCGCAGGCTGTCGAGCAGCGCATACTTGCCGTACACGATGCCGGCGTGCGGTCCGAAGAACTTGTAGGCCGAGCAGGCCAGGAAGTCGCAGTCCAGCGCCTGCACATCAATTGGGCCGTGCGGCGCGTACTGCACCGCGTCCACGAAGCACAGCGCCCCGGCCGCGTGCGCCATCTGCACCACTGCCTGCACATCGTTAATCGTGCCGACCGCGTTCGAGGCGTAGCCGCAGGCCACGATCTTGGTGCGGTCGGTGATCTGGGCTTCAAAGTCGGCCATGTCGAGCGTGCAGTCGTCGGTGCGGATGTCCACCCAGCGCACGATTGCGCCCCGATCCTCGGCCACCGTCAGCCAGGGCGCGATGTTGGCGTCGTGGTCCAGCCGCGTCACCACGATCTCGTCGCCGGGTGCCAGGTTGCGGCCCAGCGCCCGCGAGAGTGTGAAGGTCAGCGTGGTCATGTTCTGCCCGAAGATGATCTCGTTGGGCGAGGCGGCGTTTAGCAAATCCGCCATGCCGGCGTGCGCCGCGTCCAGCACCGCATCCGACTCGATCGAGGTCTTGAACGCGCCGCCGTGGTTGGCGTTGCAGCGCACCAAGTAGTCGCTCATGCGCGTGACCACCTGCCGCGCCACCTGCGTGCCGCCGGGGTTGTCAAAGAACACTGCGCCCGACGCTAGCGCCGGGAATTGGCTGCGAACTTGCTCGATGTCGAACGGCATAGCAGGCTCCTTGTGCGGCCCTACCTGGGATAACAGGGTAAGCGGGTCGAAGTGTAGCAGAAAAGCCCAGCACGGAGAAAGCACCCAGCGGCAGGAATGTCCCTGGCTCGCAAACGAAAGCCCCTGCCTTTCACTTGCTAAGTTTGCCTTCCCCATTGGCGCGGCTTACACTATTATTAAGCAATGGGAGACTCACCGTCTGTGCCCGCCATTGACCTCGCCCCGCTGC
>JBBRZY010000171.1:0-8464 GCA_038252885.1 Anaerolineales bacterium
CACATCGGCGCGGTGCTGCGCCACCCAGCCGGCGATGACGCCGCCGCCCGACAGGCCAGTGATGGTTACGTGGTCGCCCAAACCTTGGGCCAGGTCGGCGATCAGGTCGCCGTAGGCCACCATCTCCTCGGCGGTCAGGTTAGTCAGGTCGTCGGTTTGGCGGTCGGCCAGACCATGATGCGGCTGGCGCACGATCAGCACGTTGTAGCCCAGGCCGTAGAACTGCTGGCCAAGCTGATCGAACTGCATTGGGCAGTTGGTGTAGCCGTGGATGAAGACGATGACCTTAGCGGTTTTTTCGCCGTGCGTGAATAGGCGCGTGGCACATGCGGGGTTAATGATGGCCGCTTCGTCGGCTTGCAGGCCGGCCACGCGCTGGGCGGCCGTGCCATAGTCGGCCACCGGCAGGGCATGCGCGGCCAGCACGCTCAGGTTGGGCGGCACCAGGGCCAGATAGCCAACCACCACCACGATCAGGCCCAGGAGGATGAGGAGCGTGTAGCCCATCTTACGCCTCCGGCTAAGGCGCGCGCGCCGGGGCAGCGGGCCGGCGGCGGCCAGTGGGTCATTTCCAACGGCCGGTTGAGCGGGTTGGCGGTCGGCAGACATGGGGTCAGCCCTCCAGGGGCGAGCGGGCGAACCGGGCACCGTCGCAAGCTACGCGCGCACGACCGCCCCTACCAACGCCCCACACACCAAATGCCGCTCGGCCAGGCGAAAGCCGCCAGACCGGGCAGTTAGCCGACCAGGCCGTAGACCGGGATGGCCGCGCCGTGGATGGCGCGGGCCGCCTCGGACGCCAGAAAGACTACCACAGCCGCCAGGTCGTCCGGGCCGACCCACTTGGCGTAGTCGCCGGTGGGGGTGCTGGCCCGGTTGGCGGGCGTGTCGATGGTGCTGGGCACCACCGCGTTGACGTTGATGTTCTGCTCGCGCACTTCGGCCGACAGCGCCTCGGTCAGGCGCAGCACGGCGGCCTTGCTGATGGCATAGCCGGCCTGCTTGCGCCCGGCGGCCAGCGCGGCCTTAGCGCCCACGTTGATGATCTTGCCGCCGCCCTGGGCCAGCATGAGCGGCACCACCGCCCGGCAGGTGAGGAAAGCCGAGCGGGCGTTGAGGTTGAACATGAAGTCCAGGTCGGCTTCGTCCATCTCGGCCACGGGCTTGCCGGGCTTGTAGCCGCCGGCGATGTTCACCAGCACATCCACCCGGCCCCACTTGGCCTGCACGGCCTGCACCCAGGCGGCCACGCTGGCGGCCTGGGTCACATCCACCACGGCGGCCAGCCCTCGGTCAGCGCCCAACCCCAGGTCGGCCAGCAGGGCTTCGGCCTGGTCGAGCTTGCGGGCGGTGACCGCCAGCCGCGCCCCGGCCGCCGCGAACGCCTTGGCCACATACGGACCGAACTCGCCGGTCGCGCCGGTGATGAGAACAACAGGTTCAGCCGTCATAGTAGCCTCCGGAGCCCAGGGGAACGATTAGGGTGGATTATACTTAGAATGAAGGATAGAGCCTCGACCGCCGCGTAGGGTTGCTGGTTGAGGCCGGCGCATGGGAGGCGAAATGGAACCTGACGCAAACCGGCGACTGCAATTCACAGCAGACCTGAACATTCATCGCTTGCTGAACGGCATGTGGCAGGTCTCGGGCGCGCACGGCCCGATTGACCGCCGCGCAGCGCTGCCGGCCATGCTGGCCCTGCACGCCGCCGGTTACACCACCTGGGACCTGGCCGACCACTACGGCCCGGCGGAAGACTTTATCGGTGAGTTCCGGCGGCAGTTGAGCGCGGCGCACGGCCCGGCCGCGCTGGCGGAGGTGCAGGCCTTCACCAAGTGGGTGCCGCGCCCAGGGCCAATGACGCGCCGCGTGGTAGAAGACGCCGTGGACGTGTCCTTGCGCCGGATGGACAGCCCGGCCCTCGATCTGCTGCAATTCCATTGGTGGGACTACGGCAACGAGCAGTATCTGGCCGCCCTGGAGGGCCTGGCGCAATTGCAACAGGCCGGCAAGCTCAAGCACCTGGCTTTGACCAACTTTGACACGGCGCACCTGGAGCGCATCCTCGATCACGGCGTTCCCATCGTCTCTAATCAGGTGCAATATTCGCTGATCGACCGCCGGCCAGAGGTGCGCATGGCGACGGTGTGCCAGGCGCGGCAGGTGTGGCTGCTGACCTACGGCACGCTGTGCGGCGGCTTCCTGTCGGACCAGTACCTGGACCAACCCGAACCCAGCCGGTTGGATCTAGCAACGGCCAGCCTACAAAAGTACAAGCAAATGATCGGGGCCTGGGGCGGCTGGGCGCTGTTCCAAGAGCTGCTGCGGGCGCTCAAGCGCATTGCCGACCGGCACGCTGTCTCGATCGCCAACGTCGCCACGCGCTACATTCTGGACAAGCCGGCCGTGGCCGGCGTCATCGTGGGCGTGCGCCTGGGCCGGACCGACCATCAGGCCGACAATGCCCGCGTTTTCGGTTTGCAGCTCGACGCCCAAGACCTGGCGCAGATCGACAGTGTGCTCAGCCGGTCGAACGACCTCTATAGCCGCATCGGCGACTGCGGCGACGAGTATCGCTAGCGCCTAGCCGCCTCTGACTTCCGACTTCCGACCTCCGCCCCCCCCAGCCCCAAGCGCCCTCAGTTACAATTACCGCCATGAACACCACCCCTGAGCGCTTCGAGCAACTGGTGTTTGACGAGGCCGACGCCGTGCTGGCGAAGCTGCCGCCGGACCTGCGAGCCGAGGCCGAAACCGTGCTGTTGCTGGTGGAAGACGTGGCCGGGCCGGAGCACGACCCCGGCGAGCGGCGGATGCTGCTGGGCCTGTACGAGGGCGTGCCGCTGGTCGAGCGCCACGCCGACAGCCTGCTGATCGTGCCCGACCGCATCACCCTCTACCGGCGGCCGCTGCAAAGCCTGGCGCGCACCGAAGTCGAGCTGCGCCAGCGCGTGCGCCGCACCCTGATCCACGAATTGGCGCACTTTTTCGGCCGCGACGAGGCCGAACTCGAAGCGCGCGGCTGGGCCTAAGGGGCAGTCAGGCGGCGGGTGCGGTGTGGTATCATCGCGGCGGTAGCGCGTGCGCCGGCTCCCGGCCGGCTTTTATCGTCATCCCCGCGCGGGCCTCAGGCAAGGAGTTATAGGCGTGAAGAACATCTGTGTGATTGGGGTCGGCTATGTCGGGCTGGTGACCAGCACCTGTTTTGCCGACCTGGGCAACCGCGTGACCGCCCTGGATATTAGCGAAGAACGCATCAGCAACCTCAAGCAGGGGCTGATGCCCATCTACGAGCCGGGGCTGGAGGAAATGGTCAAGCGCAACGTGACCGCCGGCCGTCTGAGCTTCACCACCAACTACGCCGAGGCGCTCAGCGAGGCCGAGTTTGCCTTCATCGCCGTGGGCACGCCCGAGGGCGTCGACGGCGAGGCCGATTTGCAGTATGTGCGCTCGGCCGCCGAGTCGATTGCGGCCCACATGGTCGCCCCGCTCATCATCGTCAACAAGTCGACCGTGCCGGTCGGCACCGGCGACTGGGTGGCCGACATTGTGCGCGCCAAGCAGGCCGCGCCGATTGACTTCAACGTGGTGTCGTGCCCGGAGTTTCTGCGCGAAGGCTCGGCCCTGGCCGACTTTATGAACCCGGCCCGCACCGTGCTGGGCTCGCTCGACCGCGAAGCCGCCAACCGCGTGGCCGACCTGCACCTGCCGCTGCGCGCCCCGATCCTGGTGGTGGACCTGCGCACGGCCGAGATGATCAAGTACGCCTCCAACGCCTTCCTGGCGACCAAAATCTCTTTCATCAACGAAATCGCCAACGTGTGTGAGGCGCTGGGCGCGGACGTGAAGGAAGTGGCGACCGGCATGGGCTTCGACCCGCGCATCGGCCGCATGTTCCTCGACGCCGGGTTGGGCTACGGGGGGAGCTGCTTCCCGAAAGATGTGAAGGCGCTGGCCCACATGGCCAACGTGCAGGGCAAGCACCCGCAACTGCTGCAAGCCGTGATGGACATCAACCGCGACCAGCGCCGGCTGGTGGTGCAAAAGGTGCGTGACCTGCTGGGCGATCTGGACGGCAAGGTCATCGGGCTGCTGGGGCTGGCTTTTAAGCCCAACACCGACGACATGCGCGACGCGCCGGCGGTGGAGATTGCCCAGCAGTTGCAGGCCGGCGGCGCGCTGATCAAGGGCTACGATCCGGTGGCCATGACGGTGGCCGGGCGGCACATGCCGGGCGTGAAGCTGTGCGAAGACGCCTACGAAGTGGCCGACGGGGCCGACGCGATCGTAGTGGTCACCGAGTGGAACGAGTTCAAGCAGCTCGATCTGCCGCGCCTGCGCCAGAGCATGCGCCAGGCGATCATGGTGGACGGGCGCAACATCTACAACCCCGCGCAGATGCAGCGGCTGGGCTTCCAGTATCGCGGCATGGGGCGCGGCTACAACGGGAACGGCCAGCACTAAGCCCCCCGCCCTGCGGTTCGAGTTAAGGAGCCCTATGCCCCCTGCCCATGGCAAGGTGACGAAGACGCGCTTGAGCAACGGCCTGACCGTGCTGCTCAAAGAGGTGCACACCGCCCCGCTGATCTCATTTTGGGTGTGGTACCGGGTCGGCTCGCGCAATGAGCTGCCCGGCCAGACGGGCGTGAGCCACTGGGTGGAGCACATGATGTTCAAGGGCACGCGCCGCTACCCGGGCGAGGTGGCCGAGCGCACCATGGCCCGTGACGGCGGCATTTACAATGCCATGACCTGGATCGACTGGACGGCCTACTTCGAGACCATGCCGTCCGACAAGATCGACTTCGCGCTGCGGCTGGAGGCCGACCGCATGGGCCGGGCGCTGTTCCCGCCCAAGGAAGTGGCCTCCGAGCGCACCGTCATCATCTCTGAGCGGCAGGGGCGCGAGAACAGCCCGTCGTTCCGGCTGGCCGAGGAAGTGCAGGCGGCCGCCTTCCGGGTGCACAGCTATCACCACGAGGTGATCGGCGACATGGTTGATTTGGAGACCATGACGCGCGACGACCTGTACGGCCACTATCGCCAATACTACGCGCCCAACAACGCCATTGCGGTGGTGGTGGGCGACTTCAAGACGCGCGACATGCAGGCCCGCATTCAAGAACTGTTTGGCGGTTATAAACCCAAAACACTGCCCGCCCGCCAGCCGCGCCCGGAGCCGGAGCAGAAAGGCGAGCGGCGCGTCAGCCTGAGCGGCGAGGGCGAAACCGCCTTCATCGAAGTGGGCTACCACGTGCCGCACGTCACCCACCCCGACTTCATCGCACTGGTGGCGATGGACTCGATCTTGGGCGGGGCCACGGCCCTGAACATGTTCGGCGGCAGCACCAGCAACAAGAGCTCGCGGCTGTACCGCGCGCTGGTCGAGAGCGGACTGGCCGCCAGCGCCTCGGCCGGGCTGGCCCCCACGCTCGACCCGTATCTCTACTCGCTGTTCTGCACGGTGCGCCAGGGCCAAACGCCCGAGGCGGTGGAGGCCGCGCTGAACGCCGAGGTGGAGCGCATGCGCAGCGAGCCGGTCAGCGCCGACGAGCTGGCCAAAGCGATTAAGCAGGCGCGGGCGCTGTTTGCCTATGGCGCCGAGAGCGTGACCAACCAGGGCTACTGGCTGGGGCATACTGAGTTGTTCGACTCTTTCCGCTGGTTCGACAGCTACCTTGACCGGCTGGCGAGCGTGACCGTGGCCGATGTGCAGCGCGTAGCCCAGAAATACCTGGCGCGCACCAACCGGACCGTGGGCGTATTCGTGCCGACCTCTGAGCCTAGCCATGCCAACCAAGACCAAGACGAAGACTAAGCCGGTCGCCCGGCCCAAGACCGCTCCCAAGGCGCCCTCGGCCGCGCTGCCCAGCCCCGACACGATCACGCGCCGGGTGCTGAGCAACGGCGTGGTGGTGCTGGCCTACGAGAACTTCACCAGCCCGTCGGTGGTGGTCGATGCCGACGTGCGGGCCGGAGCGCTGTGGGAGAGCCGGGCCCAGGCCGGGCTGTCGGGCTTTGCCGCCGCCGCGCTCATGCGCGGCACCGAGCGCCACAGCTTCAACGAGATTTATGACGCCATCGAGTCGGCCGGCGCGGCGTTGGCGGTCTCGGGCGGCACGCACACTTCCGGATTCTACGGTAAAAGCCTGGCCGAAGACCTGCCGCTGATAATGGAGCTGGCGGCCGACGCGCTGCGCCGCCCAACCTTCCCCGACGACCAGGTGGAACGGCTGCGCAACGAGCTGCTGACGCGCATGGCGATTCGCGACAACAACACGCGCGCCCGCGCCGAGGAGGCCTTCTTTACGGCGGCCTACCCCGACCACCCGTACGCCATTGACGAAGACGGCTACCCCGACACGATCAAGGCGCTGACGCGCGCCGACCTGGTGAGCTTTCACCAGCAGCACTTTGGGCCGCGCGGCATGATCGTGACGATTGTGGGCGCGATCAAGGCCGAGGCGGCGATTGAGCTGGTGGAGCGCTGGTTCGGTGATTGGAACAACCCCGGCCAGCCGCCCGAGCCGGCGCTGCCGCCGGTGGGCGCGGTGCAGGGGGTGCAGGTACGGCGCGTGGCCGTGCCCGGCAAGAGCCAGAGCGATCTGGTGCTGGGCGGCCCCGGCCCGGCCCGCAAGCATCCGCAGTTTCTGGCGGCGCGGGTGGCGAACAACATTCTGGGCGTGTTCGGCATCGGCGGGCGCATCGGCGACCAGGTGCGCGAGAAGGGCGGGATGGCCTATTACGCGGCCAGCAGCCTGGATGGCGGGCTGGGGCCAGGCCCGTGGCGCGCCTACGCCGGAGTGAACCCCAAGAACGTGGACCGCGCGGCGGAGATGATCGTCAAAGAGATTCGCAAGTTCGTCACGCGCTCGGTCAGCGCCGAGGAGTTGGACGACAACAAGACCAACTTCCTGGGGCGGCTGCCGTTCAGCCTGGAGACCAACGAGGGGCTGGCCGGCAACGTCAGCGCCATGGAGCTGTATGGCCTGGGGCTGGACTACCTGCTGCGCTACCCCGAGCGGATCAAGGCCATCACGCGCGCCGACATTCAGGCCGTGGCGCGCGAGTACCTCAGCCCCGACCACTATGTGCTGGCCGTGGCCGGGCCGGAATAGGTCGCTGGAACGCTAAGCCCCATGCTGCGCACCGGCGTAGACATCATCGAGGTTGGCCGGATTGACGCGGCTATTTTGCGCCACGGCGACCGCTTCTTTCAGCGCTTCTTCACGCATCAAGAACTAATCGACGCCAACGGTCGCACACCGGCCCTGGCAGCGCGCTTTGCGGCCAAGGAGGCGGCGGCCAAGGCGCTGGGCTGCGGCATCGGCGACGTGGGCTGGAAAGACATCGAGATCGTGCGCGACAGCCGGCGCGGGCCGCAACTGCGGCTGCACGGCCCGGCCGAGGCGCTGGCCGCCCACCTGGGCCTGGTGCATTGGTCGGTGAGCCTGAGCCACACGCACGAGCACGCCATGGCGTTGGTGGTGGCACAGGGCCGCCCCGCCCCACAGGAGACGGCATGAACCTGATCGCAGAAATCAAGTCGGACGACGGCCAAGTGATGGCGCTAATGGCGCTGCCGCCCAAGGCGTTTAAGACCGGCTCGCGCGGCTACTACGCCAACGGCAAGGTCGAGATTGACGGCAAGCGCTACCAAGCCCAGATTCAGTTGGTGGAGATCGGCAGCAAGCCGAGCGACACGCCCGCCGAGGCTTAGCCCCCGCCCGGCCCCATGCCCACGCTCGAACAGGCCCGGCAGTTTTACGTGGATGCCGACCCGGTCCACGACTTTGACCACATTCAGCGTGTGCTGGCGCTGGCCGAACGCATTGCCCGCGCCGAGGGGGCCGACCTGGAAATTGTGCGCGCGGCGGTGCTGCTGCACGATGCCTCGGGCGCCACGCCTAGCGCGGCGAGCGGCGCGCGCGCCACGCACCATGAAGCCTCGGCCGAGTTTGCCGGCGCGCTGCTGGCGGCCGAGGGCTGGCCGGCTGACCGGATCGAGGCGGTGCTGCACTGCATTCGCGCCCACCGTTTTCGCGGCACCGAAGCCCCGCGCACGCTCGAAGCCCAAATTCTGTTCGACTGCGACAAGCTCGATGTGCTGGGCGCAATCGGCGTGGCGCGCACAGTGGCCTACGCCGCCCTGGCCGGCCAGCCGCTGACCGGCGAGCCGTCGGAGTTGTTCAAGACCACCGGCCAAAAAGAACCGGGCGAACCGCACACCCCCTATCACGAATTCCTGTTCAAGCTCGGCCGTGTGAAAGACCGCCTGCACACGCCCACCGCGCGCGCCATCGCCGAAGAGCGCCACCGCTATCTGGCCGAGTACTTTGAGCGACTAGGGCGTGAGGTGAGGGGCGAGATGTAGGGCCAGTCGGCAATTTGCAGAAAACAGAACCGGGCCGGAAAGTAGTCGCGCTGACTACTTTCCGGCCCTTGTGTTTAACTTGACTGACCC
>JBBRZY010000172.1:0-8417 GCA_038252885.1 Anaerolineales bacterium
AGGCCGCGCGTCAGCTTATCGCCGATGCGCACGCGCCGGGGCGCATTCGCCAGCAGCAGCGCCTGGGCATCGGTGTTGATGGTGATAAATTCCACCCCCGACATGCCCTGTTCAATCATGCGGTTAACAGCATTGCTGCCGCCGCCGCCTACCCCCACGACCTTGATCCGCGCGAACGATTCAGAATTTCCTGGTGCAGCTTGCATGGTAATCCTCCACTCCTGGCTCAATGTGGGCGACTGCTCCAAGCCTCCCACGGCGAACGCTGACGGGCTGGCGCGAAAGCGCTGCCCGCTCCTCCAAAGTTGGCGGCGCTAAGGCAACAAGCGCCGGATGATGTCGAACCCTTTGCTCAGGTTGGGGCCGCGCCCGCGCGTCCCCCCGCCCCGGCCGCCGCGCTTCTTCAGGTTGGCGCGCGGTTGCGCCAGGCTCTCGTGTTGGGCCCAGCGCAGCAGGCCCACGCTGGTCGAAAAGGCCGGACCCTTGAGCTTGTCGATCATGCCCTTCAGGTTGCTCGGCTCGGCCACGCGGCAGGGCAGGTTCAGCACCTCGCTGGCCATGCGGCGCAGGCCGGGCAACTGGCTGGTGCCGCCGGTGAGGACCACTCCGGCCGGCAGCAGGCCGTCATACCCGGTGCGCTTCACTTCTTGCAGCACCAGGCTGAACATCTCTTCCACGCGCGCCTCGATGATGGTCGCCAGGTCGAGGCGCGAGATCTGCACCGGCCGGTCTTCGCCGAAGGGCTGGACCATAAAGCTCTCGCTGTTGGCCACCTCGCGGCTGTAGGCGTGGCCGTGGTCGATCTTGATCTTCTCGGCGATGTCGGCCGGCAGGCGCAGCCCGTGGGCCACATCGGAGGTCAGGTGATTGCCGCCGACCGACAGGACCATGGTGTGCCAGACGTTGCCGTCCAGGTAGATGGCCAGGTCGGTCGTGCCGCCGCCGATGTCGCAGACGACCGCGCCCATTTCTTTCTCGGTCTCGGTCAGCACCACCTCGCCCGAGGCGAGTGGGTTGAGCACAAAGGCCTCGACGGTGACACCGGCGGCCTCGACACACTTGGTCAGGTTCTGCACGAAGGTCGACGCCGCCGTAATAATATGCGCTTCGACCTCTAAGCGAAAGCCGTGCATGCCGAGCGGCTGGCGGATGCCGTCTTGCCCGTCGACGGTGAAGGCGCGCGGGATGACGTGCAGCACCTCGCGGCCATGCGGGATGGCGATGGCCTGCGCGGCGTCGAGCGCGCGCTCGATGTCGTCTTGGTCAATGCCGTGCCCGCCGCCGCCGATGCCCGACACGCCCCGGCTGTTGACCGAAGCGATGTGCGAGCCGGCCAGGCTGACGAAGGCCGCGCCGATCTCATAGCCGGCGCTGCGCTGCGCCTTCTCGACCGCGGCAGCGATGCAGGTGGCGGCTTCTTCGACGTTAACCACCACGCCCTTGCGCATGCCTTTGGCGACTTCGACGCCCGCGCCCAATATGCGCAAATCGCCCACTTCGTCGGTCTCGCCGACCAGGGCGCAAATTTTGGTGGTCCCGACGTCAATCCCAACCAGGAGGGGGTTGTCTGTCACGATAGCCATGTTGAAGCCTCCACACTTTCTATCCGCTCGACTCAGGCCGGGTCCATGCCGCTCATTCGCAATGGCATGGCCGGCTTACTTCTGATAGTACGGCGCTTGCGCGCTCTCAACGCTGATGAGCTTGGGCTGAATGCCCCGCGCCAGCAGATCAGCAACCAGACCTTCGTAGACCGCCAACTTCTGCGGCATATCTGTCCCGACGCCAAAGTAACCGCGCCAGCCGCGCCCGTCTTGATAGCTGAGGCCGCGCAGGGCGTCGTAGTGCAGCAGCTCAATGTTGGGCCGCAGCTCGCGCAGTTGCAGCGCCCCCGCCACGGCTTGGGCCGGCACAAACTCGACCAGCTCGGTCTTCGAGCCAGGGCGGTTGGGCGGGTCGTCCATGGTGATGGGCAGCAGGCCGGGCAGCTCGGCGCGGGCCTTGAACTTCGCGCCGTCGGCGTCGACCCACCAGCGGTCGTTGCCTTCGACCCACACGACCACCGGGATGCGCTCGACCACCTGAATGGTGACGATGTTCGGCCACGCGACGGTGACGTGCACGCCGGCGATGCCGGGCACCGCGGCCACGTTGCGCTCCACTTCGGCCGGGTCGACCCAGAAGATGTGCTGGCCGGCGATGCCCGACCGGGCGTAAATTTCCTGGCCGGGCACAAAGGCCGACCCGCCCAGGTTGACGCCGTCAATGTACATGGCCGGGTTGAACAGCAGCGCGGCCAACATGCCGCCCAGCAGCAGCACCAGCGCCAGGCTCATCAAGCGCCAACTGTTCAGCCGGGGCAGGGCCGGCAGCCGCAGGTCGAAGTTCCAGCCGGCGGGCAGCAGATTGTTCAGCCAGCCGCTGCGCTTGCGCAGGCCGCCGGGGCGCAGCCGGGCCGCCGTGGTGGCGGGTGAGGCGGTGGCGCGGGGCCGGCTGATCAGCGGGCCGGTGCGCAGTGAGCCGGTACGCGAAACCGCGTCGAAGCGACGGTTGGTCTGCTGCAAGCGCCGGCGGCGCACCTGGTCGGAACGGGACGATTTAGTCATTTGAGCTGTCATGCCCACACTGCTCCTGCACCCTCATGCAGGGATAGAGCGCCATGCTTATACACCTGGCGGTCGCCCGCCGTAAGTCTTGACCGTCTGGTCTTTGTCACCCTGACGCTCCAACGCCAGAGTCACCAGCCGGTCAATCAAATCACTGTAGCTAAGCCCGGAGGCTTCCCACAGCTTCGGATACATGCTGATGCTGGTGAAGCCCGGCAGGGTGTTGATCTCATTCAAGTACAGCCGCCCGTTGTCGCGGTCGAGCAGGAAGTCCACCCGCGCCAGGCCGGCGGCGTCGATGACTTGGAAAGCCTGCACCGCGTAGCGCCGGGCCGCCTCGGCCGTCTCGGCCGGGATGGGCGCCGGGATGACCGGCAGCGAGCCTTCGTCGACGTACTTGGCCTCGTAGTCGTAAAACTCATTGACTGGCACGATCTCGCCCGCCACCGAGGCCTCGGGGAAGGCGTTGCCCAAGACGCTGACTTCGATCTCGCGGGCGTTGATGCCCGGCTCGATCAGGATGCGGCGATCGTAGCGGGCCGACTCGCGCAAGGCCGCGACCAACTCGGCCATGGTGTGCGCCTTGATCACCCCAACCGACGAGCCCAGGTTGGCGGGCTTGGTGAAGATCGGGAAGGCGTAGGCCTCGGCGGCCACGGCGGCCACGGCCTCGGCATCGGCCTGGATGGCGGCGCGCGTGACCAACTGCCAATCGGTCACCGGGATGCCGTTCGCGCGCAGCAGTTGCTTGCAGACCGCCTTATCCATCGCCACGGCCGAAGCCAGCACACCCGCGCCCACGTAAGGCAGGTCGGCCAGCTCCAGCAGACCCTGCACCGTGCCGTCTTCACCGTACGGGCCATGCAGCAGCGGGAAGACCACATCGAACTCGACGCCCGAGCCCTGGTGCAGCGCGCCGTTGACCGCGCCCGGGGCGACGACCAATAGCTCGTGCTTGCCCGGCTCGCCGAGCAGCGCCGCATTCGACAGGTCGCTGAGGTCACCGGCCGTCAAAGACTTGAGCGGGTCGGGACCGGCCAACCATTTGCCGGCTTTGCTGATGCCAATCAGGGTCACGTCGTATTTCTCTCGATCAAGCGCGTTCAAGACCGACTGCGCCGAACGCAGCGAGACTTCGTGTTCGGCGGACCGGCCGCCAAAGATCAGGCCCAAGCGAATTTTCTTGCTCACGCTAGCACGCCCCGGTCCAGTCGCCGATCAATTCCACTTCGAGTTCCAGGTCTACGCCAAAGCGGTCGAGCACGGCGGCGTGGGCCTTATGGATCAGGGCGAACACATCGGCCGCGCGGGCCTCGCCCAGGTTGACAAAGAAGTTCGCGTGCAGGCCTGAGATTTCGGCCTGCCCCAACCGGCTGCCCTTCAGCCCGGCCGCTTCGATCAGTCGCCCCGCGTAGTCACCGGGCGGGTTCTTGAACATGCTGCCCATGCTGGCCCCAGGCGGCTGGGTGCGCTTGCGGTGGGCCACGTACTGCTCCACCTGGGCTTGCACCACGGCGGGTTGGCCCACGGTGACGGCTAACTCAGCGCCCAGCACAATCAGCGGCCGGCCCTGGGCTTTAGCCAGCTTGAGGCGGCTGGTGCGGTAGGCAAAGGCCATTTCCGCTGGGCCCCATTGGGCTGCCTGACCATCTTGTTGCAAGATTGCGGCCAGGACAAAATTCCCCGCCAGGTCGCCGCCGTGCGCGCCGGCGTTGCCGAACACCGCCCCGCCCACCGTGCCGGGGACGGTGGCGGCCCACTCTAGCCCGCCCAGGCCGCGCGTGGCGCACTGCCGCGCAACGGCGCCTAAATTCGCGCCAGACTCGGCCCACAGCGTCGGCCGCTCGCCGCCCTCGCGGAACTCGACGGACCGCGCCCGGTTCAAGATCACCAGTCCGCGCACCCAGGCGTCGCTAACCAGGATGTTCGAGCCGCCGCCCAGGATTACCGGCTCCAGGCCCAGGCCGCGCGCGGTGCGCACCAGGTCGGCCAGGTCGGCGGCGCTCTCGGCCGTGGTCACGAAATCGGCCGGGCCGCCCACGCGGGCGGAGGTGTAGCGCGCCAGCGGCTCGCCCAGCTTGAGGCGGGCGCCAAACGCGGCACGCAGGTCGGGCATCACCATCGTCGCTTCCGTAGTCGCTTCCGTCGTCGCTTCGGTCACAGGCTCTTCAACACTTCTACCAGGCGCAGGATCAGGTCTTTATCAGACAACTGTGTCACGTCGCCGGTTTCGGCGGCGGGGTCCACAACGGGCTCGGCCTTGGCCGCCACTTGCAGGCGCGGCATAGGCGCGGTGGTGCGCTCAAAGGTGGTCGGGCCGGCGGGCTTGGCCGGCTGCTTCAGGGGGCGGGCAGATTTTTTAGTAGTCATCACGCCTCTCCACGCTTCAGCACGTCGAACACTTTTTGGCCAACCGAATTGCCATCACCGGCCCCGAGCGTCAACAGCACATCGCCGGGATGTAAGTGCTCGCACAGATAGTTGGCCGCGTCGACCAGCGCCGGAATGTAGCGCGCGTCGGGGTGGCTCATGCGGCGCACGATGTCGGCCGCGCTGACCTCCGGGTCGGGCGCTTCACGTGACCGGAAGATATCCACCACGATCACGTGATCGGCGTCGGCGAAGCTGGCGGCAAAGTCGGCCAGCAGCGCGCGGGTGCGCGAGAAGGTGTGGGGCTGGAACATCACCCACAACGGGCGGTCGCCGAAACGGCGGCGAGCGGCGGCCAGCGTGGCCCGAATTTCGGTCGGGTGGTGGGCGTAGTCATCCACCACCGTCACGCCGCCGGCATCGCCCTTGACCTCGAAGCGCCGGCCAGCCCCGCGATACTCGGCCAGGGCGTTGCGGGCGGCATTGAAATCCACGCCCAGGTGGTCGGCCACAGCCAGCGCGGCCAACGAGTTGAGCACGTTGTGCTCGCCGGGCAGCCGGTTGCGGGCCAGCCCGAGCGTCTCGCCGCCCTTGACCACCAGAAAATCGCTGCCCCCCGCCCCGTTCACCTGGAGCGAGTCGGCGCGGTAGTCGTCTTCGCGGCGCAGCCCGTAGAGCACGGCGGCGTGGCCGGCGGCGCGGCGGTCGGCCACCAGCCGCTGCACGAAGGTATCGCGGCCGTAACCGACCAGCAAGCCGTCATCGGGCAGCAAATTCACGAAAGTTTGGAACGCTTCTTGCATCTCTTTCAGCGTCGGATAGCAATCAGGATGATCGTGTTCAACATTCGTCACCACCGCCACCGTGGGCTTGAGCCCCAAAAACATCCGGTCATACTCATCGGCCTCGATGACGAACGGCTGCCCTTGCCCGGCGCGGGCGTTGGTGCCGTAGTTCTCCAGCCGCGCCCCAACGATGAAGGTCGGGTCAAGCCCGGCCTGGTCGAGCATGAAGGCGATCAGCCCGGTGGTGGTGGTCTTGCCGTGCGTGCCGGCCACCGCGATCCCCTGCCGCCCGTCCATCAGCCGGCCGAGAAAGTCGGCCCGCTTGAGCACCGGCAGGCCCTTGGCCCGCGCCGCCAGCACCTCGACGTTGTCGGCCGGGATGGCCGACGAGATGATGACCATCTCGGCCCCATTGACGTTGCCGGCCGCGTGGCCGATATGCACGGTGGCGCCATTGGCGGCCAGCGCATCGGAGAAGGGCGACTGGGCTTCATCGGAACCGGTGACGGCGTAGCCCGCCTCGAGCAAGACCTGCGCGATGGCCGAAAGACCCGCCCCACCAATGCCGACCAGATGCACGTTCATATTAGCCATGCGCTAGATAAAGACGATGATGACGAACACAAAGGCCGCGATGATGGCGAAGTAGATGTTGGGAATGCCCAACAACACCGGCGGCATGTACTTCATATAGTTTGCAACCTGCACCGCATCGGTCGGCGGCGTGATGTAAGTGAGCGGGTAATTGGCCTGGTGCATGTAGTACCAGACCGACCCGGCGATAAAGTAGCCGTTGACCAACCCCAGCGCCACTCCGAGCATGAAGTCTTGCAGCTTCTCGCGCGCAAACTTGCCGCTGGCGAAGGCCGGCAAGTTGGGCGTTTGATATCCAAAGTAAGCCAGCGTGAGCAGCAGCCCGGCCCGCAGCCCCAACTGTGTGATGCCCGGCCGGTCGGTCATGATGATGCGGACCGAGTCGACGTAGGTGAGCAGCACCGTGTCAATCGCAATCGCCAGCAGCACGCTGAAGATCACCAGCAGCTCTTTAGCCCAGCCGCGAAAGCCGCCGATGATGCCAAACAGGATGACATACATCCAAAAGACGGCCGTCAGGCTCATCATGGCTGGGCCGGGCTCCCCGCCAGTTGGCGCAGCGCCCGCACCACGTTCCGAGCCGCGTCGGGCACCGCGGCGGCGCGGGCGGCCGTCCGCATAGCCGCGAGCCGCTGCGGGTCGCCCAACAAACTCCGCACCTCGCCCGCCAGCTTGCTCCCCAGGTCTTCGTCGGCCAGCCGCACGGCCGCGCCGCGCTGGGCCAGGTAGTCGGCGTTGACCTTCTGGTAGCGCCAGGCATAGGGGTAAGGCACCAAGATCGCCGGCAAACCAAACAAGGGATATTCCCCCAGGGCCGAAGCCCCGGCCCGCGAGACCACCACATCGGCCGCCGCCAGCGCCAACCCCATCTCATGCAGAAACGGGAAGGCGTGATAGCGGGCCTGCTGCTCGGCCGGCAAAACCGACCGGGCCTGTTCTACCGCCGGCCAATCCAACTCGCCAGTCAGGTGAATCACTTCGTAATCCATCAGCCAGTCGCCCAGCGCGGCCAGCGTGGCGGTGTTCAGGCTGCGCGCCCCCCGGCTGCCGCCAGTGACGAGCACAGCCGGGCGGTCGGTCAGGCCAAAGTGCGCCCGGGCCTGCGCGCGGCTGCCGGCCGTCAGGTCGGGCCGGGTGGGGTAGCCGGTGACCACTACATCGCGGCCGCGCAAGTAGGCCACCGAGTCTTGCACGCTCACCGCGATGCGCTTGGCAAAGATGGCGATGGTCTTGATCGCCAGGGCCGGCTCGATATCCGGCAGGTAAACCAGCACCGGCACCCGGTTGAGCCAGGCCGCCAGCGCCACGGGCAGCGTGATGGCGCCCCCCGTGACCAGCACCACCTCCGGGCGAAAGGCTCGCACCCGGCCCAGGGCCTCAAACAGGCCGCGCACCAGGTTGAACGCATTGAGCGGCAAACGCCGCCAGCCCACGCCGTGCAGCCCGCCGCCGTGGATCGCCTGAAACGGCAAGCCGGCCCGAGTGATCAGGCCGACTTCCATGCCGCCCAGGCCGCCAATCCAGAGCAATTGGTCGGCGCTGCCGCCGGCCGCTGGCCCGTCAATCATCAGTGTCTGAGCGACGGACAACGCGGGAAACACGCCCCCGCCGGTCCCGCCGGCTGCTATCAACAGTCGCATCGGGGTTGGCTACCTGGCCGAGCCAGCGCAACAACAGACCAGCGTTGCGCGTCTTGCGCGGCACATTCTCATCGGTTGTCTCGCGGCGAGAGATGCTCAGCAGCACTCCCATTGCCGCCAGGTTAATCACCAGGCTCGAGCCGCCGTAGCTAATGAAGGGCAGCGCGTTGCCGGCGAAGGGCAGCACCCCGACCATGACGGCGATGTTGATCAGGGCTTCGAGCACCACCCAGCAGACGATGCCGGCGGCGAGCATAGCGCCCAACTGGTCGCGCGCCTGAGCCGCGATGCGGAAGCCGCGCCAGGCCAGGAAGACGAACAGCCCAATCAGCAGCACGCAGCCCACCAGCCCCAGCTCCTCACCCAAGATGGCGAAGATCGAGTCGGTGTGGGGGGTGGGCAGAAAGCCGAACTTCTGGTGG
>JBBRZY010000173.1:0-8353 GCA_038252885.1 Anaerolineales bacterium
CAGGTGGATACGGAAAGCGTAACCCTGCAGTACATGTTCGAGCGCTTCAACATCGCGCTGCCAGCGAAGTTGAACTACGGGGTCGGGCCTTAAATTCATCGGGCCGCCGCTGACCGCGCACTATGACTCTGAAAGCCTCTTGGCGGCCAACAGCCGCCAAGAGGCTGTACCACTTTCAGGGCCAGACGCTGAATTGGTAGAATTGGGTTAGACGAGGACGCAGAGCACGTTATGGCCAATAACAACGCCCCGCACATTCGGGTCTTGATCGTGGATGATTTCGCCGAAACGCGCGAGAACATTCGCAAGCTGCTGCAGTTTGAGTCGGACATTGACGTGGTGGGGATGGCACGCACCGGGCGCGAGGGCATCACGCTGGCCAAAGAGACCAAGCCGAACGTGGTCTTGATGGACATCAACATGCCCGACATGGACGGCATTCAGGCCACGGAGATCATCACTAAAGAAGTGCCGATTGCGCAGATTGTGATTGTGTCGGTGCAGAGCGACACCGACTACCTGCGGCGGGCGATGCTGGCCGGGGCGCGCGACTTCCTCTCTAAGCCGCCGCCGGCCGACGAGATGATTAACACCATCCGCCGGCTGGGCGAGATGAGCCGCCAACGGGAGGCGCAGATTGCCGCGCAGCCGTCGATGGGCGGGCCGGGCGGGGGCGTGAAGGGCCTGGGCGGCAAGGTGATTTCGGTCTTCAGCCCCAAGGGCGGGGCGGGCTGCACGACGATCTTGAGCAACCTGGCGCTGGCGCTGCACAATGCTGAAACCAAGGTGATTGTGGTCGACGCCAATATTCAGTTTGGCGATGTGGGCGTATTTTTCAACCTGCAAGGCAAGTACAACCTGGTGAGCCTGACCGAGCGGACCGACGAGATGGACGACGAGTGGCTCCAGAGTGTGCTGACGACCCACAGCTCGGGCGTGAAGGTGCTGCTGGCGCCGCCCACGCCGGAAGACGCGGAGCTGGTTGGCCCAGAACAACTCAAGAAGGTGCTAGAGAGCCTGCGCGAACATTTCAACTATGTTCTGGTGGACACGGCGTCGTGCCTGCGGAATGTGGAACTGGCGATCTTTGACGCCTCGGACCGAGTGGTGCTGGTGGCGACGCCGGACATTCCGTCGCTGGCGAACATTAAGAAGTTCTTCGACCTGATTGAGAAGCTGGAGTGGGCGTCGGAAAAGGTGCTGCTGATCCTCAACCGGATTGACCGGCGCGGCGGGATCACGGCGGCCAACGTGGAAGAGACGTTGAAACACACGGTGCGGGCGCAGATTCTGCTGGACGACAAAACCGTATTAGCCTCGATCAACTCGGGCGTGCCGTTTATTTTGAGCCAGAACGCCAAGGCGCTGGCCCCGGTGCAGGGCATTTTGGACCTGGCGCAGCGGCTGAAAGACGACTTTAACCCCAAAGAGACGGTGGCGGCGGTGGATGACAAGGGCCGCAAGGTTCAGGTCAAACCTCAGCCCACTAAAGCGCCGAGCCTGTTCCAGCGGCGCTAGGGCGGTACAATGGGCGGGCAGACCTTATAGGCCGAATGTAAGGGCGGTACATGTCACTTCTAAAACGGATCGAACAGGGACAAACCTCTAACAACAACAACCAGCCGGCGAACAACAACGCCGCCAATCAGCCGGCTTCTCCGCCGGCGGGCGGCGGCGGCGACCAGGCCTCGAAGCTGGCCGAGTTGCGGATGCGGCGGGCAGCCCCGCCGGTGCCGGGCATGGCTGGGAGCGGCGCGGGCGGCGTGGACCTGAAGTCGCGGGTGCAGAACAAGCTGCTGGCGCAGCTTGACCCAGGCATGGATGTGAGCCGGACGGCCGATGTGCGCCGCGCGATCGAGGACCTGTACGAGACCATTCTGGCGGAAGAGGGCATTGTGCTCTCGCGCGCCGAGCGCAAGCGCCTGTTCGACCAGATTGTGTCTGAAATCTTGGGGCTGGGGCCGCTGGAGCCGCTGCTGCAAGACGACACCATCACAGAAATCATGGTGAACGGGCCGAAGAATCTGTATATCGAGCGCATGGGCAAGCTGGAGCGCGTGCCGTTTGTCTTTGACAGCAACGAGCACGTGATGCGCATTATTGACCGCATCATGGCGCCCCTGGGCCGGCGCGTGGACGAATCGCACCCGTATGAAGACGCCCGCTTGGCGGACGGCTCGCGCGTGAACGCCGTGGTGCCACCGATCTCGCTGGTGGGGCCGTGCCTGACCATCCGCAAGTTCTTCCGCAACCCGATCACGGTCGAGAAGTTGGTGGAGTTCGGGGCGATCTCGCCGGAGGCCATTGAGTTCATGAAGGCGGCCGTGACGGCCCGCTTGAACATCGTGATCTCGGGCGGCACAGGCTCGGGCAAGACCACCTTCCTGAACGTGCTGTCGGCCTTCATCCCATCGGACGAACGCATCATCACAATTGAGAACGCGGCCGAGTTGCAATTGCGGCAGGAGCATGTGGTGACGCTGGAGTCGCGCCCGTCCAACATCGAAGGGCGCGGCGAGGTGACGATCCAAAATCTGGTGGTCAACTCGCTGCGCATGCGCCCCGACCGGATCGTGGTGGGGGAGATCCGCGATGAGGCGGCGCTCGACATGCTGCAGGCGATGAACACGGGCCACGACGGCTCGATGACGACTTGCCACAGCAACAGCGCGCGCGACACGCTGGCCCGCCTGGAGACGATGACGCTGATGGCGGGCATGGACCTGCCGGTGCGCGCTATCCGTGAGCAGATTTCGTCGGCCATTCACATCATCTGCCACCTGGACCGGATGCGCGACGGCAGCCGGCGGGTGGTGCAGGTGGCTGAGGTGCAGGGTATGGAAGGCGATATCATTACCATGACGGATCTGTTCGTATTTGAGCAGACCGGGTACGAAAAAAACCGGATCATGGGGCGGCTGCGCCCCACCGGGCTGCGGCCGAAGTACATGGACCGCATTGAAGACGCCGGGATTCACCTGCCGCCGGCGGTCTTTGGCATCGGCGAACGGGCGCGGTACTAGCCGGCCGGCGCAGGAGGTAAGGCATGACACCTGTTTCGTGGATCATCGTCATCGGCATCGCGCTGATGAATATACTGGTGGTAGTGGTGTTCGTGGCGCTGGAGCGCCGCCGGACGGTGGTCGAGGAGCGCCTGGGCCAAATCACCCAGAGCGGGCAGGTGGTGATAGCTCCGACGGAAGCGCCGGGGCCGCGCGGGTCGAGCCAACTGTCGGTGATGTTCAACCGGCTGCTGATGGGCCGGGGCTTCGCCGACAACATTCAGCGGGACTTGGCGCGGGCCGACGTGAAGTTGAACGCGGCCGAATTCTTGGCGCTGCATCTGCTGCTGGCGGCCGGCTTTTTTGCGCTGGGCTGGTTCTTGGGTGGCCGCAATGTGATTGTGGGCATCCTGGCGGGCGGCGCAAGCCTGTTTATGCCGCGCATTTACATTAACTATCGCAAGGCGAAGCGCCTGCGCGACTTTGACAATCAACTGGGCGACATGCTCAACCTGGTGGTGAACGGCCTGCGGGCCGGCTACAGCGCGATGCAGGCGCTGGAGTCGGTCGGGCGCGAGCTGCCGCCGCCGATCTCGGTGGAGTTTCACCGGGTGGTGCAGGAAATTCAACTGGGCATTCCGCAAGAGGCGGCCCTGGCGAACCTGACCCGGCGCGTGCCGAGCGCCGACCTGGATTTCGTGGTGACGGCCATCAACGTGCAGCGCGAGGTCGGCGGTAACCTGGCCGAGATTCTCGACAATATCAGCCACACCATTCGCGAGCGCGTGCGCATCAAGGGCGAGATCGCGACGCTGACGGCGCAGGGCCAGATCACAGCCTGGGTGATCTCGCTGCTGCCAATTGGCCTGGCGATCTTCCTGTGGGTCATCAACCCGTCGTATATGAACACGATGTTCGGCCCGCCGATTGTGTTCGGGCTGCCGGTGTGCGGGATTGTGATGCTGACGACGGCGCTAGTTTTTATCGCGACCGGGTTTGCCATCGTGCAAAAGATCGTAGACATCGAAGTCTAGGCGGGAGGTCGGTCATGCCCCAAATTCTAATTGGTGTTGCCGTCGTCGTCATCATCGCGATTGTGTTGATCGTGGTGGGGCTGCGGTCGCCCAGCAGCGCCGACCCGCTGCAAAGCCGCCTGGCCGATTTCTCGACCCGCGAGCGGCCGCTGACGCTGGAAGAGATCGAGATGTCGCAGCCGTTCAGCGAGCGCGTGCTGCTGCCGGCCGTGCGGCGCTTCGGGGCGTTTGCGTCGCGCTTTACGCCGCAGGCCTCGCTCGAGTCGGTGCAGCACCAACTCGACCTGGCCGGCAACCCGCGCGGCCTCGACCCGACGATCTTCTGGGCCATCCGGATTGCGGCGACGCTGGGATTGGGCGGGGTCATCTTGCTGGTGACGTTCCTGGCCCCGCGCGACTCGGAGTTCTCGATCCGCACGAACACGGTGCGGGCGCTATTGTTTGCGGCGGGAGGGGTGCTGCTGGGCTTCTTCTTGCCGGTGCTGTTGCTGCGCAGCCGCATCAGCCGGCGCCAGGCCGTTATCATCAAGGCCATGCCCGATGCGCTCGACCTGCTGACGGTGTGCGTGGAGGCGGGGCTGGGCTTTGACCAGGCGATGTCGAAGGTGTCGGAGAAGTGGGAGAACGACCTCTCGCTGGCGTTCGACCGGGTGATTCAAGAAGTGCGGCTGGGCAAGCTGCGGCGCGATGCGCTGCGCGACATGGCCGATCGCATGGAAGTGTCTGACATGACCAGTTTTGTGGCGGCGATTATCCAGGCCGACCAACTGGGCGTGAGCATGGGCAAGGTGCTGCGGATTCAGTCGGACCAGATGCGGATTAAGCGCCGCCAGCGGGCCGAGAAGAAGGCGCACGAGGCCCCGGTGAAGATGCTGATCCCGATGGTGTTTTTGATCTTCCCCTCGATCTATGTGGTGCTGTTGGGGCCGGCGGCGCTGATCTTGATTAACTCGCCCGCCATCAAGGCGGTGTTTGGAGGGGGCTAGGCGGCCATTCGACGGGTGGGGGCGGTCCGTACGGAGCGCCCCCGACCCAAGCCGGGGCGCCAGCGCGGCGCGCCGGAAAGCAGGATGAGGGTGGGTATGACGGTGGCTGAGCCAACCCGGCCAGTTTCCGTCCGGCGCCCGTGGCGCTACCGGGCGCGGCAGTTGGCCTGGGCCGGGGTAGACTTCGTTTTTCCTCCCAAGTGCGCCGGTTGTGAACGGCCGGGCGCGCGGCTGTGCAATGCCTGTCGCTCTCAAATTCAAGACCTGGCTGAACCGCTGTGCGCGCAGTGCGGCTATCCGCTGCCGCGCGCGGGCGGGTGCCGCGTGTGCGCGGCGGGGGCCCGGGCGGGGCGGCGCTCGATTGAGCCGCTGGCCGGGCTGCGCTCGGCGGCTTTCTTTCAAGGCCCGCTGCAACACGCGCTCCATCGCTTTAAATACAAACGCGACATGATGCTGGCCGACACGCTGGGCGAACGGCTGGCCAGGGCCCGCCCGCTGGTAGATGTGCCAGCCGGGTTGGTGGTGCCCGTGCCGCTGGCGGACGAGCGACTGCAGGAGCGCGGCTATAACCAGGCCGCGCTGCTGGCGCGCGCGTTTGCGGAATTGCGCGGCCTGCCGTGGGCGGCGGAGGTGGTGCGACGCGTGCGCCACACGCCGTCGCAGGTGCGGTTGAACGCCGAGCAGCGCCGCGCGAACGTGAAGGATGCGTTTCGGGCCGAGGGCCGGGCATTAGCCGGCCGCACAATTCTGTTGGTAGACGACGTCTGCACGACTGGCGCTACCCTGGCCGCCTGCGCGGAGGCGCTGCTGGCCGGCGGGGCGCAGGCGGTGTGGGGGGTGACTCTGGCGCGCGCGCCGTACTCAGGCGCACTGTGGGCGCGCGGGCGCGGGCGCGACCTGGGGAGGCCACCCGATTAGACGTAAACCGAGTTGCCCGGCGGCCGCAGACGCTGACCGGCCGCCGGGCCCAGGCAACACTTTGTGGAGGTAGCCATGACCGTGACCGTTCACATTCACGCACGCGACACCAATATTTCTAACAGCCTGCGCGAGTATATCGAGAAGAAGGTGGGTAAGCTCGACCGCTTTCTACCTAGCCTGACCGAGGCGCGGATGGATGTGGCGGAGGCGCGGACGGCCCGCTCGGCCGCCGACCGCCAGGTGGCGCAACTGACAGTGCAGATGCGCGGCACGGTGCTGCGCGCCGAGGAGACTAGCGACGATATGTTTGCGGCGGTGGACGCGGTGCTGGACAAGATGGAACGCCAGATCAAACGCTACAAGGGTAAACGCTGGCTGAACCGCGGCCCAGGCCTGGGGACGGAGGCGCTGGGCGCGGCAGCGGCTGAAGAAATGGCGGAGGCGGTGGAGGGGGACGAGGGCGAGGCGGCCGGTGTGATCGCACGGCGCAAGCGCTTTCAGGTGGCGCCGATGAACGAGGTGGAGGCGCTGGAGCAGATGCAGTTGGTGGGTCACAATAACTTCTTTGTGTTTTACAATGCCGATACGAACCGGATCAACGTGCTCTACCGGCGCAAGGATGGCAGCTTCGGGTTGATCGAGCCAGAGATCGGCTGACCTGACGGGCGGCGGTTGAACGGGATGATCGAGGTGGGGATCGGCCGAGCGGCCGGTCCCCACCTTGTTACTCAGGACGAGGCTGCTGATGATGGCTGAGGTGGGGGTGTTTGTGATGTTGGGGCCGGAAGGGCCAACGCCGGCCGAGCGCTGGGTGGCAGGCGCGCGCCACGCGGCGGCGCTGGATGCGGCGCGGCTGGCGGGCGGTCTGCCGGGAGCGGGCCGGGTGGTGGTGGCGACGTCGGAGGCAGAGTTGGCGGCGGCGCAGCCGGGCTGGCCGGTGACTTGGGACGTGGACCGGCCAGAGCAGCCGTTTCAGTTTGGGGCGCGGCTGGCGGGGCTGCTGGAGCGCTACCCGAGCCGGGTGCAGGTGTATTTGGGGGCGGGCAGTGTGCCGCTGCTGCCGAGCGCGGTGTTGGCCGAAGCGGTGGCGACGGTGGCGGCGGCCAGCGGGCCGTGCGCGGTGGTGAACAACCTGCACTCGTCCGATTGGCTGGTGATGAATTGCCCGGAGGCGGTGAAGGCGCGGCCGGGGCGGCTGCCGAACGACAACGCGCTGGGCTGGGTGTTGAAGACTGAGGCCGGGGTGCCGGTGACGGCCCTGCCGGCCAGCGCCGGGACGCGGCTGGACATTGATACGCCAGCCGACCTGCTGCTGCTGGGGCTGCATGGCGCGACGGGGCCGGCGCTGGCCGAGTATTTGCGCGCGCACCCACACGACAGCGGGCGCTGGCGCGGCGTGGGGCGGCGGTTGTTCACGCACGGGGCGCAGGTGACGCTGATTGGGCGGGTGGCGTCGAGCGTGTGGGCGCATGTGGAGGCGCACACGCAGGCCTGGCTGCGGGTGTTCTCGGAGGAGCGCGGGATGTCGGCCAGTGGGCGGCTGGCGGCGGGTCAGGTAAAATCGGTGCTGGGGGCGCACCTGGCGCGGGTGGGGCCGGCTGAGTTCTTCGCGGAGTTGAGCCAGATGGCCGAGGCGGTGATCTTTGACACGCGGGTGGTAATAGCACACTTGGGGGCGTGGCCGTCGAGCGCGGACCGCTATGCCAGCGATCTGGGGCTGGTGGACGACATCGCTGACCCGTTCTTGCGGGCGCTGACGGCGGCGGCGATGGAGGCGCCGATGCCGGTGGTGCTGGGCGGGCATGGGGTGGTGGCGGGCGATCTTTACGGCCTGGTGGAAGTGGCCGAGGCCGGCGGGCTAGAACTGGCCCAGTAGCAGAGAGACAGCAGGCGATGCCAACGATTTTGTTTGTGTGCACGGCCAACATTTGCCGCTCGCCGGTGGCGGAGGCGCTATTTGCGGATTGGGTGCGCCGTCAAGGGCTGCCGGGCGAGTGGCGCGTGATCTCGGCCGGCACGTGGGCCGAGGCGGGGGCAGAGGCGGCGACTTATGGGCGCGAGGTAATGGCGCAGCAGGGGCTCGACTTGGCGGCGCACCGCGCGCAACGCGTGGAGGGGCCGCTGCTGGCGCAGGCCGACCTGGTGCTGTGCATGACGCGCTCACACGCGGAGGCGCTGAGGGCGGAGTTTCCGCAGCAGGCCGGGCGCATTCGGCTGTTGAGCAGCATGGTGGGCGCGAGCTACGATGTGGCCGACCCGTATGGTGGGCCGAAGCGCGGCTATGAGGCGATGGTGCGCGAGCTGCGCGATTTGATCGAGCAGGGCGGGGCGCAGATGGTGACGCTGGCAAGGGAGGGCGCGGCGCGCTAACGGATGTAACGGATATTCCGTGAAGTAGTTGAGGGGTGCA
>JBBRZY010000174.1:0-8338 GCA_038252885.1 Anaerolineales bacterium
GAACAAGGACCGCCTGGGCTTCTGGGAGCAGGCCGGCTACCACAACGAGGCCGATGTCTGGAAGGAACAGCGCTTCTCCTACGGCTAACGAGCCCGTCGCCAACCGAGCTTGATCCCGAGCGGGACGCTGGCAGGCACCTTTGCCCAGCGTCCCGTTTTTTGTTGTCGCCGGCCCGCTCTCGACCGTCCCCGGCGGTTGAGACTGCGGCTAAACAAGGCGAATTCCGCCTGCACGGGTTGGCTTTGGCAGCCACAACGGCTCCGATAAGCCACCCGGCCACTGCGCCGCCAGTTTAATTCTCGGTCCTGATCGTCCCGGCCAATTCGTCCGCAGCCGTGTGCAAGTGCCAACAAAATTCAAGGCCGTGGGGCAGGCCGTGCCTGCCCCACGGCCTTGAATTTTGTCCCGGGCCAGATACGCCCTCTCACCAGCCCACCCTGCGATGAGAACCCGCCCCAACGGTGACAAGCCCCGGCCTGACCTCAGCGTAACAGTCTCGCTCCCCACCCGCCATTCGTGTAATGAGTGAAATTCGTGGCCAAAGGTTTCCCGCGCTTGTCACGCCCGCCGCTTTGGACTATCCTTCCCACCATGACCTCGATCCTACTGGTAGACGACGACCCCGACATGGCCGAACTGCTCGGCCACATGGTGGACATCATGGGCTACGACCACCGCTTCGTGCGCACCGGCCCCGAAGCCCTGGCCGCCATCGCCGCCCTGCAGCCCGACGCCATCGTGCTCGACGTGATGCTGGAAGAAACCGACGGCTGGGCGCTGTTCGAAGCGCTGCGGCCCGCCACGCAAGCGCCCATCATCTTCATCACCGCCTGGCGCACCGGCGAGAACCGCCGCCGGGCCGAGGCGCTGCGGGCCGACGGCTTCCTCGCCAAGCCCATCTCGCACCAAGACTTCGCCGCCCAAATCAACAGCGTGCTCGGCAAGCCCGCCCGCCGCCTCTCGCCGGCCCAAGCCTGAGCACAGACTCAATCAGCGTCATGCGCGCGAGACGCGAAGCGTCCCGCTGCACAACGCTGATATTCTGTTGACTGCCACCAACCACCACGTTCTACCCTCACCCCATTCGTGTAATTCGTGTAATTCGTGGCCAAAGGTCTTAAGCTCTACGTCGTCTCAGCCGGGAAGAAGTCCGCCTCGAACTCGTTCATCTTACAAGCCGGCTCGCCGCCCAGCGCCTCCAGCGGCAGCACCCGGGCCACCTGCACCCGGTAAATCTTCCCCGCCACCGCCCCGAAGCGAAACTTGTAATCCTCATCGCCGCGCAGGAAGTCGAACGCCGCCCGCTTGTGCTCAATCGCCCACTGCAGCAAATAGCCCAGCAGCACCCAGCCCGGCGACAGCGCGTTATAGCGCGGGTCGAGCGCCGAGTTGTAAATCCACAAGCGATTGGCGTAATCGAACAGCAGATACGCCGCCGCCTTCTCGCCGTTCACCTCCAGAAAGGCCAGCCGCAGCCAACCGGCCTGGCCCAGCGCCAGCGCAATCGTGCGCATCTGGTTGCGCATGGCCGGCGTCAGAAAGGTCGCCTTCTCCGGGTTGTGGCTCATCATGGTCATGAAGGCGTCCACCTCGGCCTCCAGGTCGCGGGCAGGCGCTTCGCCCTCGGCCGGAGCGCCCGTCACCGTGTACCACGTCACCCGGTCGTCGCTGCCCTCGGCCCGGCGGATCTTGCGCTTGATCTCCTGCCGTTCCTTCTTCTCGACCATCGTGGTCAGGTACGTCTCCCAATCGGCCGGCAGGTTAATCACCGGCACCGGCTGCAGCAGTTGCTCGCCCGCCGCCCAGCCGCGCGCCGCCGCCGCCTGGGCCAGCGCCGCCCGCGTGGGTGAGGTGGCCGGCACGTTGTATAGGTCCAGCACCTCCCACTCCGGCACATCCGGCGCCGTCAGGCGGACGAGCAGGCCGGTACAGAACTCGGCCGCCGCCGCGCGCGCCACGATGAAGTCCAGGTAGTCGGAGATTTCGATGCTGCCCACCAGCAGCAGCGCCGGATGGCCGTCGCGGTTCTTAGCGTGGAACAGGGGCGCAATGCCCACCAGCGCCCCGGCCGCATCGCGCGCCGTCACGACCAACAGCTCAGCCTGCGGCCACTCGCCGCCGCCGCGCCCCGTCCACCAGGCTGCCTGATACTCGGCCCGCAAAAACAACACCTGGGTCGCACCGTGCTCCACCAGAGTATTCCATTCGTCGTGCAGCGCCGCAAACACACCGGCGTCGCGATGCAGTTCAAACTCCATACCGAAAACAGTCCTTTACAAAATCGACCAGCGGCCACGACCCACTGCCATCTTAGTACAAGGTTGCGTTAATCACCCAACCCATGGTGCAGTCTTTTTCTCTTTCTCTTTCTCTTTTCTTTCGCCTGGCGGCTATGCCAGGCGCGGCAACAACGCCCCATGCCGCTCAATATATGTATCGAGCAACTGCTTCGCCAGTTCCGCCGACGGCACCAACGGATGCTGCCTCAGCGCCGCCAGCGCCACGCGGTAGCTGCCCGTCAGCGCGGCCTCAATCGTCAGCCGCTCATATTCCTTCACCCGCTGCATCAGCGCCAGCGCGTGCGCCGGCACCGCCCCCACCGCCAGCGGCCTAATCAGCCCTTCGCCCACCCAGCACACCGTCTCCACCACATCCTCGTCGCGCATCCCCGCCACCGCGCCCTGATTGGCGACGTTGAGAATCAGCGTCTGCGGCGCGCCGGCTGTGCCCGCAAGCGCCTCCATCACGTTCAGCGCCACCCCGGCGTAGCCCTCTTCGCCTAGCCGTTCCAGGTCTTCGGCCGAAAGCTGCGAGAGGTCGTGCACGCCCCGGCCGGCCGTCTCGGCCACAAAATAGCTCTCGCCCCGCGTGCGATGGTAGCGCGCAAAGATCGCCTGCATGGCCTCGAAGTCTTCGGCCGCGCGCGCCGCTTCCAGGTCAGCGTAAAGCTGGGTGTTGAGCGCCAGCAGTTGCTCGCCGCGCGTCCGGCCGGCGCGGCGCAAGTTCTCCACCGCGTCCGCACTGTAGTAATAGTACAGGTACTCGTTCGGCAGCATCCCGAGTTCACGGATCACGGAGGCGGCCACCGGGTAGCCCGGCAGCGGGCCATCGGCGCGGGCGATCAAGTCAATCAACTCCGGCAGGCGGTCGCGGCCATGCTGCCACAGGCCACGCGCCCAGCCCAGGTGGTTGAGGCCGAAGTAGTCTAAGAACAACTCGTCGGCCGGCACGCCCAGCACCTGCGCGGCGTCGCGCCGCATCGCGGCCGGCGCATCGCAGATGCCCACCGCGCGCGGCCAGCCGCCGTCGTGGATGATGGCCTGCGCCAACATGCCGGCCGGGTTGGCGAAGTTCAGCAGCCAGGCGTTTGGGCACACCGCGCGCATCAATTCTAAATACTCAAACAGCACCGGCAGCGTGCGCAGCCCCATGGCGTAGCCGCCCGGGCCGGTGGTCTCTTGCCCCAGGACGCCCAGGTCCAGCGCCACGCGCTCGTCAATGGCGCGGCCGGCCATATCGCCCACGCGAAAAGTGGTGATCACAAAGTCGGCCCCGCGTAAGGCGGCGCGTGCGTCGGTCGTGCGCGGGAGCTTAAAACGCCGCGGATTGGCCGCTTGGCTGACTTCGCCGGGCGCAGTCAGGGCGGCCATTAGCTCAAGGCGCGGGCCGTTGGTGTCCATCAGCGCCAGTTCATCTAGCCCCAGCCGCTCTTGCCGCAGCAGAAAACTGCGCACTAATAGCGGCGTACGGACGCCGGCCGCCCCCAATACAGCCACTTTCATGCGTTTTTCCTTAAAGATGTGCCTCTGATGTGGGTTGTATTCCGCTCAGGCTTGGTTATAATTCTAACCAGCCTCGGCCGCCGGAGAACGCTCATGGACCTCACTATTACCCAAGTACTCGACGATCTGCGAACGGCCGACGAAATTGTGCGGCGGTTCGAGCGTCGCTATTGGCTGAGTTCGGCCGACTTTTTTACGCTGTATCAGCAAGGGCTGCTCGATGACGGCGGGCGCACCGAAGATTACGCGCTGTGGGCCGGCTTCCACCTCATCAATGTAGACCGCGAGGCGGCCCTGGGCACCCTCTCTACCCAGCGCGTGCGCCAACTGCGCGGTCAGACCCTGGCGCTCGACCCGCGTGAGCCGGTGCTGAAGGCCGGCCCGGGCGCAGGCTTCCTCAACCGGGCCGAGTACGAAACCGTCATCGGCGCGCTGCCCAAGGCCTTCCCCGCCATCACGAAAACGACCCTGCGCATGCGCAACTCGGGCGCGCCGACCGCTATCGTGGATGGCGAGTTGTTCTTTCCCAGCGGGCTGCGGCTGCGCATCATCGAGGCGATTGACTACAAGGCCGGCCGCATTCAGGCCTATGCCTACACCCTCTGGCGCGGCGAGAATAAGCTGGGTTGGTTCGACTCGACCCCCCTCACCGGCGAGCCGCACCTGGCCGAGAACTTCCCCCATCACTATCACGACCTGAGCACCGGCGACGAGCAGCGCGCCTCGGCCCCCGCGTTGTCGTTCACTCACCCCAACCTGCCGGCCGTCATCAACTTCTGCCTGCTGCTCGATCAGCCGCCCGTGTCGCCCGTGTCGCGCGTGGCCACCGGCCCGCTGCCGCCGATGGTGGTCGCACCCCCCCAGGCGCCGCCGTCGAAATCGACGACCGGCGCGCTGCACCTGCCGGTGGCCGCTCAAAGCAACGGCAACGGCCATGGGCACGACCACGCGCTGGATCAGGATGTGATCGTCGAGCAGGACGCCCCCCAGCCGCTCGCGCCCGACCCCACCCCCCAGCCGCCCCCCGACCCAGCCTAAGGCGGCCGTTAGGCCTCCCCCGGCCAATTTGGCAACAATCCTGCAACGTACCCCCGTTGGGCGGCGCTAAGCGTCATTATAGCGCAGCCGGACTCGTGTCTATGACGCTGGCGGTTGTCCGAATTGAGCGGAGCACCACGCCCACTCCCGATATATCCCGTAGTCCGCGCCGGCAGGCTTTGCGTTACGTTGCGACGACTTTTGTCGCCAGGGCCACCGGCCGCCACCCGCATCGTCGTGGCCCGCGAGGTCACGACTTCGCTTGGCGACCGCAAGGAGCGCTCCGATTCTTGCGAACACGCCTGTACGGCAATCGCCAGGATCACCGGCCGCCACCCGCGTCGTCGTGGCCCGCTAACCCATGAAACTTGTGCGTTTCCCTTCACCCAGCTTGTATCTATCCCCTAGTCCGCGCCGGCGGGCTTTGCGTTGCGTTGCGGCGACTTTAGTCGCCAGGGTCGCAGGCAGCCGCCCGCCCCGGCGTGGCCCGTGCGCATCCTCGCCCGCCAGTAATGGTCGCAGCCGTTGTGGGCGAGCCACCGCTTTTTCAAGCAACGGGGTGGGCCTGCCCACCCCGTTGCTTGAAAAAGCGGATAGGGTCAGACATAGCCTCTCACCCCAACTTGCTGCGGTGAGAACTCGTCCTGACGTTGAGGGTCACTTATGTTTCCGAAGCGCCACCGTCTTGCCATATACTCGCCGCGTTTCGCTGATACTGTCGTTCAACGTATAATCCACCCATGAGTGATTTCCTCGACGTCACCGCGCACCTGCTCAACGTGAGCGGTGGACGCTTGGTCACCGACGAGCCGCCCGGCTTCCTCACCCTCTCGGCCCCGCGCAAAGCCGCGCGCGGGCGTGAGAAGGATACCCTGCTGCTGTGCCTCGGCCTCAAGGCGCGCGACGCCGTGCCGCCCGAACGCTACGACGAACTGCTCGAGCTGGCGGCCCAGACCTTCTACGGCAACCCCGGCTCGGTCACCTCCGCCCTGCGCCTGGCGCTGGCGGCCGTCAACCAAAAGCTGCTCGACAGCAACCTGGGGGCCGGGCAGCCGGGCGGCTTACCCCCCGCCCAAGGCGGCCTCACCGCCGCCGTGCTGCGCGGCGCCGACTTCTACGCCGTGCAGGGCGGGCCCGGCCTGCTGCTGGTGGCGCGCCCCACCGGGCACGAGCGCTTTCCGAACACCCCCAGCCGCCCGCTCGGTCTCAGCAACACCATCGACGCGCTCTACTTTCACACCACCGTCGGCCCCGGCGACTACTTTGCCGTCACCAGCGCGCCGCCGCGCGGCTGGACCGACATCGCCCTGGTGGGCCTGGGCAACCTGACCGCGCTCGACGCAGTGGCCGAACGCCTGCGCGAAACAGCCGGCCCCGAAGCCACCGCGCTGCTCGGCCGCTTCGACCCCGGCGCGAGCTACACTGCGCCGACCGCCGCGCCCGAGCCGGTGCACGTCAAGCCCGCCGGCCGCCGCCAGCCGGAGCCCGAGTACGCGCCCGAGCCGCTGGCCGACCTGGCCGCCGAGGCCCCGGCCGAAGCAGTCGAAGCGCCGCCCGCCCCACCGCGCCCCGCCCGCCAGCCGCGCGGCGCCGGCCTGGCCGAATTCTTCCGGCTCAAGCCGCGCGCGCCCGTTGCGTCGGTTGAACCCGCGCCTGCCGTCGAGGCCCCGCCTGAAACGCCCGCGCCCGAAGAGTCCGACGGCATCCCCACCCCGGCCGCATTTTGGGGCGTCCCCGCAGCCCCCACCGCTGCCGTCCAACCCGACCTGCCACACTTCTTGGCCGACCGTGGCCCAGCGCTCCCGCAGGCCGAACTAGACCCGCAGGCCGAACTAGACCCGGCCGCCGCGCCCTCCCGCGCCCGCCGCCGCGCCACGCGCGAGGCCGGCCCGGTGGTCGAGCACAAGCCCGGCCTGTTCAGCCCGGTGCAGCACGCCTTCCGGTCGGTCGGCCGCGCCCTGGGCGTCACCCTGGCCGAGATCAACCGCAGCGTGCGCACCTTGCTGGCGCGCCTGCTGCCCGAAGGCACGCTGCAAAAGGACGGCCTGTTCGTCGTGCCGACCTCGGTGCAGATCGGGCTGGCGATCCTCATCCCGGTGCTGGTGGTGGGCGTGTCGGTCTGGCTGTATTTGGAGAACGGCCGCAACGAGCAATACGCCGATGCCTTTGGCCAGGCGCGCGGCGCGGTGAACCTTGGCCGCCAGGCCACCGACCCCGTGGCCGCCCGCCCCTATTGGGAGGCGGCGCTGCACTGGGCCGGCCAGGCCGAGGCCATTCGCCCCGGCCAACCCGAAGTGGACACCGTGCGCCAGGAAGCGCAGACCAAGCTCGACGAGCTCGACTGGGTGACACGCCTCGACTTTCAGCCGCTGCTGATCTCTGGCGTGGGCCCCGCGAGCCACTTTACGAACCTGATCTTGGTCGGCCAGGATGTGTACGTGCTCGACCAGGGCCAGAACCGCGTGCTGCGCATTACGCCCAACCCGCTGGGCGCCACCACCACCGCCGGCGGCAGCACCCTGGGCGGCTACACCGTCGACTCGGCCTTCGTGTGCGCCGGCGGCCAAACGCTGCGCGACGTGACGGTCGGCCATCTGATTGACCTGGCGCTGGTGCCCGGCCCGACCGTCGTGGCCGGCGACACCACGCTCACCGGCGACGTGCTGCTGGCCATGGACAGCCTGGGCACGCTCATCTACTGCACCTCCGGCTTAAGCGTGCCCTACGCCAGCTATCTGACCGCGCCCGAGATCGGCTGGGTGCGCCCGGTGGCGATGGAACTGTACGCCGACCGCCTGTATGTGCTCGACCCCGGCACCAGCGAGATCTGGCAGTTCCAGGCCTCGGGCGGAGTGTTTAGCACCCCGCCCGCGCGCTACTTCACCACCGTCAGCTACGATCTGGCCGACACGGTCGAGTTCTCGATTGCCGGCGGCGATGTCTTCTTGCTGCACACCGACGGCCGCGTTGCGAACTGCACGCGCTCCGGGCCAGGCGCGCCCGCCAGTTGCGTCGAGGCCCTCCCGTTCAGCGACGGCCGCCCCGGCCGCGGCATCGGCGAGAAGCTGATCGATGTGACCCGCCCTGTGGCGCTCACCTACGACCAGCCGCCCGAGCCGTCGCTCTACCTGCTCGACGGCCAGTCGTCGGGCGTCTACCAGTTGAGCCTCAAGCTGGCGCTCGTTAGGCAGTTCCGGCCCTACTTCACCCTGGCCGGCCCCATCAGCGCCATCGGGGTTGACCCCGCCAAGCGCCTCTTCGCCGCCGCCGGCGACAACGTCTACGTCGCCACCCGCCCGTAGTACTAGTCGGCCGTCCGCCGCGAGCCAGCTCTGCCCGCTATTACCTTAACCTCCTAATCGACCTCGCCCGCGGTTTCACCTTTTTCTCGTATCTTCTCAATAAGTGGGGGTCTTGTCATGGACCAGACCACGACCAGCCCAGGTTGAGTTCTTTTGCAGTCTTCTCAACCAGGTCCGCCAGCGGTGGGATGCGGTTGACCCCGGACAGGCGGTCA
>JBBRZY010000175.1:0-8284 GCA_038252885.1 Anaerolineales bacterium
GACCCCCTATGTCCACCCTGCCCCCTGCTCCCACTGCCCTCATCACCGGCGCGTCACGCGGCCTCGGCCTGGCTCTGGCCCACGGCCTGGCCGCGCTCGGCTGGCGCTTGATCATCGACGCGCGCGGCGCAGCGGCGCTCGATGCTGCCAGCGCCGAGTTGGCCAAGACCACCTCCGTCACCGCCCTCGCCGGCGACGTGACGCAGCCGGCCCACCGCCGCGCCCTGGGCGTGGCCGCCCGCGCCGCCGGCGGGCTGGACGCCATCATCAACAATGCCAGCATCCTCGGCCCCACGCCGCTGCTCAAGCTGCTCGACTTCCCCCTGCCCGCCCTGCGCGACGTGTACGAGGCCAACGTGTTCGCGCCCCTCGCGCTGATCCAGGCGCTGGCCCCGACCCTCAAAGCGAGCGCGCGCATTCTGAACATCAGCAGCGACGCCGGCGTGCAGCCCTACGCCACCTGGGGCGGCTACGGCTCTAGCAAGGCCGCGTTGGAGCAGTTGTCGGCCATCCTGGCGGCCGAGAACCCGGCCTGGTCGGTCTACTGGATTGACCCCGGCGACATGCGCACGCAAATGCAGCAGGACGCTTACCCCGGCGAAGACATCAGCGACCGGCCCGAAGCCGAGACCAGCGTGCCCGGCCTGATCACCCTCCTGACCGCCACGCCGCCGCGCCCCAGCGGCCGCTACGCCGCGCGCGACGTTGCGCCGGAGGGCGCGTGACACTTGCCCCTGCGGCCAGTGCAGGTGTTGCCGCCGGCCCAGTCGCCGTGCGGCCCGTGGCCCCGCGCCTGAGCAACGCCGCGCGCCCCTCGCCGGCCGCCGAACCGCCGCCCATGCTCGACTTCACGCTCACGCCCGACCTCGAAGCCGCCGAGCCGCCCGAAGCGCGCGGCCTGGCGCGCGACGCCGTTCGGCTGATGGTCTCGCACTACACCACCGACACGTTAACGCACACGCAGTTCCGTGCCTTCCCCGACTACCTTACGGCGGGCGATGTGGTCGTCATCAACACCAGCGGCACGCTCAACGCCGCGCTGCCGGCCACGCGCGCCGACGGCCAGCCGCTGAAGCTGCACCTCTCGACCCACCTGCCCGGCGACCTGTGGGTGGTCGAGGTGCGCCAGCCAGAGCGAGGCAGCACCGCGCCGTTCTACATCGCCACCGCCGGCGAGACGCTGACGCTGCCGGCGGGCGGGACTGTCACGCTGCACGCGCCGCACGCCCCGCTGTCGGGCGGGCGTGTGCGCTTGTGGCTGGCGTCGCTGCGCCTGCCTGAACCGTTGCACGCCTATTTGGAAGCGCACGGCGCGCCGATCCACTACAACTACGTGCCGCAGACCTGGCCCAACAGCTACTACCAGACCGTGTACGCCACCGAGACCGGCAGCGCCGAAATGCCGTCGGCCGGGCGCGCGTTCACGCCCGAGATCATCACCCGCCTGGTGGCGCAGGGCGTGCAAGTGGCCCCCTTGTTATTACACACCGGCGTCGCCAGCCTGGAAGACCACGAGCCGCCGTATGAGGAGTATTACCGCGTGCCGGCCGAGACCGCGCGGCTGGTAAATGCGGCGCGCGCGGCCGGGCAGCGCGTGGTGGCGGTCGGCACCACCGTGGTGCGCGCGCTCGAAACCGTGGCCGACCGGCAGGGCCTGGTGCATCCCGGCGCGGGCTTCACCGACCTGATTGTGACGCCCGAGCGCGGACTGCACGTGGCCAACGCCATGCTCACCGGGCTGCACGAGCCGCGCGCCTCGCACCTGGCGATGCTGGCGGCCCTGGCTGGCTACGCGCACCTACGGCACACCTACGCCGAGGCCTTGCGCGAGCGGTATCTGTGGCATGAGTTCGGGGACCTGCATCTGATATTGCCTTGAGGTCGATCGGGGCGGGAAAACCATTGGCCACGAATTACACGAATTACACGAATGAGGTTTCGGGAGAACGGGGTTGGATGTAGACGCATACCTTCGACGGATTGATTACACTGGTCCGGTTGCGCCCAACCTGGATACCTTGCGCGGGTTGCACCGGGCGCACATGACGGCAGTGCCGTTCGAGAATCTAGACATTGGGCGCGGCGTGCCGATTGTGCTTGATCTGGAGATGTTGTACGCCAAGATCGTGGAGCGGCGGCGCGGCGGCTTTTGCTATGAGCTGAACGGCGTGTTCGCCGAACTGCTGCGGGCGCTGGGCTACACAGTGGACCTGCTCTCGGCGCGGGTGTTCGGCAATGGCGTGTTCGGGCCGGAGTTCGACCACCTGGCGTTGCGCGTCAGCGGCGGGGCGCTGGCCGAGCCGTATCTGGCAGACGTGGGCTTTGGCCAATCGTTCCTCGAGCCGCTGCGGCTGACACCGCAGGTCGAGCACACCGACGAGAGCGGCGCCTACCGGCTGGTGACGGCGGGCGCGGCCTGGGTGCTGCAAACGCGTGAGGCGGCCGAGTGGGCGGCGGGCTACAGCTTCACGCTCACGCCGCGCCTCTTCAGCGACTTCGCGGGCATGTGCGTCTACCAGCAGACCGCGTCCGATAGCCACTTCACCCAGGGCCCCCTGTGCACCCGGGCCACGCCCGACGGCCGCATCACGCTGAGCGCCGGCAAGTTGACCGTCACGCGCGGCGGCCAGCGCGAAGAACGGCCATTGGCCGATCAGGCCGCATTCGCCGCCGCGCTGCGCGAGCACTTCGGGATCGTGCTCGATCCGGCTTCGACTCGCGTGTAAGATAGTGGCTGATCGATTCACTGACTGATGGAGGCAAGACTATGCGTTTGAAACTACTCGGCCGCAGCGGGCTGCGCGTGTCGGAATTGGCGCTCGGCACCATGACCTTCGGAGAAGATTGGGGCTGGGGCGCGTCGAAGGAAGTCAGCCGCCAGATGTTCGACGCCTTCGTGGCGGCCGGCGGCAACTTCATCGACACCGCCAACAACTACACCAACGGCACCGCCGAGACCTTCGTGGGCGAGTTCATCGCCAGCCAGCGCGACTACTTTGTGGTCGCCACCAAATACACCCTCAACACCCGGCGCGATGACGCCAACGCTGGCGGCAACCACCGCAAGAACATGCACCGCGCGGTCGAAGCCAGCCTGAAGCGCCTGAAGACCGACTACATTGACCTGTACTGGACGCATGTGTGGGACAGCACCACGCCCGTCGAAGAAGTGCTGCGCGGGCTAGATGACCTGATCCGCGCCGGCAAGGTGCTCTACGCCGGCCTCTCCGACTCGCCGGCCTGGATCGTGGCGCAGGCCAACACGCTGGCCGACCTGCGCGGCTGGTCACCGTTCGTGGCCGTGCAGGCCCCCTACAGCCTGCGCGACCGTGGCCTGGAGCGCGAACTGTTGCCGATGGCCCGCGCCCTTGGGCTGAGCGTGATGCCCTGGGGCCTGCTCGAAGCCGGCGAGTTGACCGGCAAGTACAACGAGCCGTCGGACGAACCCAAGCGCAACCGCCGCGCCGACCCGACCAACCTGGAGTTGGCGACGGTGCTGCGCGCGGTGGCGGCCGAAGCTGGCCGCAGCGCCAGCCAGGTGGCCATCAACTGGGTGCGCCAGCAGCAAGACGCCACGCACGCCCCCCTCATCCCCATCATCGGGGCGCGCTCGCTGGCGCATATCGTTGACAACTTGGGCAGCGTCGACTTCACCCTGACGCCCGAACAGTTGGCGCGCCTGAGCGCCGCCAGCCCCATCAGCCTGGGCTACCCGCGCAGCTTCACTGAGAGCGACGGCATTCGCAACCTGATCTTCGGCGAGACGCTGGGCCGGCTGGACAACCACCGGGCCTGAGTGATGCGGCGGTAATTGCACAGCGGCGGGATGACCGACTTTCAGCCATCCCGCCGCTGTTTGACAGCCGACTTCGCGGCCACCCCCCGCAACTCCGTATCTGCGGTAAAATGCCAACGCTCTCGGACGAAACGGCAATGGCATAGGAACAGAACCACTATGGATAAGCCCACTCCCTCGGCTGCGCCGGCAAACGTCCGCCGCCGCCGGATCATTTGGCTCAGCCTCGGGGCGGTCGTCATCATTGGCGGCCTGCTGGCGGTGCGGTTTTGGTACGCCCCGCTTGGGCCGGCCCTGCAGGCGCCTGCCCCCAGCCAGGGCACCCAGCCGGCCGCCGTCAACAGCACCGCGCAGCCGGGGGCCACGCCCGCCGCCACCCTTGACCCCAGTGACCCCAACCCGCCCACAGCCGAAGTGCTGCCCCTAGCCAGTGACGCCCCGGCCCCAGCCGCCAGCCCGAGCTGCGGCGAGCGCGGCGTGATGCGCCTGCTGGTGCTCGGCAGCGACTCGCGCACCAACGACTACACCACCGGCCGCGCCGACTTCATCCGCGCCGTGCGGGCCGACTTCGGCGACAACACGGTGCGCATGCTCTCGGTGCCGCGCGACCTGTGGCTGCCGATCCCCAACCTCAAGGACCACGGCATCCTCGAGAACCGCGTGAACACCGCCTACTCCTACGGCAACTACTACGAACTGCCCGGCGGCGGCGCGAGTCTGCTGGCCGACACACTCGACCAGGCCTTTGGGCTGCAGTTCGATCACTATCTGGTGGTCAACTTCGCAGCGGTCGAGGCCGGCATTGACGCCATCGGCGGGCTAGATATTGACCTGCCCAAGGATGTCGACGGCACGCTGCAAGGGATGCCGTACTTCAAGGCCGGGCTGAACCACATGGACGGCCCCACCCTGCTGCAGTACGTGCGCATCCGCTACATTGACAGTGACCTCTACCGGATCGACCGGCAGAACCAGGTGCTGCTGGCGCTGCGGGCCAAGCTGCTCAGCCCGCAAGTGCTGCCGGCCGTGCCGGGCCTGCTCGACGCCATGCGCACGCTGATCAACACCGACCTGAGTCCAGCGCAGCTTTCGAACCTGGCCTGCCTGGGCCAAAACGTGGGGTTGGAAAATTTCACCTCGCTCAAGATCGGCGCCGAACAGGTGACGCCCTGGACCACCGACGAGGGCGCGAACGTGCTGCTGCCGCAGTACGACCTGATCGCCTTTCTGATCACGGCCTTCACCGCCGACGTCGAGTAGGCCGGCGGGCCTTGGCCCCCTAGGGTAGCACTAGCGGCGGCCCGCCCAAACAAAAAACGGCGGGGTCGCGGGCCATTTCTTGCCCGTGACCCCGCCGTTATTAATGCAGGTGGAGGCGTGGCTTAGGCCGCGCCCGGCTCGGGGGCTTCGTCGCGGTACGCGCGGATGAATTCGAGAATGGCGTTGTTGTCGAAGCTCTCCAGCCGCTCCAGGTGGCCCCAGGAAGTCAGCGCGATCTGTGTGCTGAGCGACGGGCGCGGCACCGCCACCAACTTGAGCGTGCCGGTGATGTTCGACACGCCGGCCTTGCTCATGGTGTCGCGGATTTTGTTCTTGAGCGCCGTGCACTCGGCCTCCGACAAGCCGGTGCAGTTATACCAGATGATGATGTGGCCGTGCTCCATGTTGTGCACCAGATATTCGTCGACCGGGGCCTCGTCGTAGAAGCCGGCTTCGACCGCTGAAGCGTAGTGCGGCCCGGAGGTGGGCGGCTCAGAGTTGTACGGGTCGTGCGGCGTGCCCTCGGGGATGTGCCCCGCCGACAGCAGCGGGATGATCTCGCCCGGCAGCACCTTGGGCTGCGCCTCTTTCCAGACCAAATAGCCGATCATCAGCACAAACAGCACGCCGGCCGCCACCCAGCCGCCGATGATGAGCATGCGCCGGCGCTGTTCGCGCGCCAGCCATTCTGACTGCTGCTGCGCGGAGCGAATGCGGGCGGGAGATTGGCGGGGACCAGGCGACATGAGCTTGAGTTTCCTCTAGAAAGCCAACAGGGTATCGCCCAATCATACCATTTGCGGCCCGTTCGCGGCTAGGCCGAGGCGCGCAGACTCACGGAGCGCTAAGGATGGCTGATTTCTGATTTGCAAACGTCCAGCGCCCGCGCTCGGCACCGACTCTGGCGCGACCTTTGTCTTCCCGCCGCTCAATTCGCGTAATTAGTGAAATTCGTGGCCAAAGCCTTTCCCCCCGCCTCCGGCCCCCCTCCCTGGCCAGTTGTCGGCTGGCCCCAACGGGTCGATACTAGACTGGCACGCTTTACCTGCCCCTGGAGCCGCCATGCCTACCGCCGCCACCGCCGAGCACGCCCGTCTGGCCGAACACCGCGCCCGCAGCGTCGATTGGAAGCTGTGGGGACCCTACCTCAGCGACCGCGCCTGGGGCACGGTGCGCGAAGACTACAGCGCCACGGGCGAGGCCTGGTCGTCCTTCACCCACGAGCAAGCCCGCAGCCGCGCCTACCGCTGGAGCGAAGACGGCTTGCTGGGCCTGTGCGACCGGCGGCAGAACCTGTGCCTGGCGCTGGGCCTGTGGAATGAGCGCGACCCGATCCTCAAAGAGCGTCTCTTCGGCCTGACCGGGCCAGAGGGCAACCACGGCGAGGACGTCAAAGAGTATTACTTCTACCTCGACAGCACCCCCAGCCACAGCTACATGCGCGCGCTGTATAAGTATCCGCAAGCGGCCTTCCCCTATGGGCAGTTGGTGGCCGAGAACGCCCGGCGCGGGCGCGAGGCCATGGAGTACGAACTGCTAGAAACCGGCGTGTTCGACGGCGACCGCTACTTTGACGTGTTCGTCGAGTACGCCAAGGCCGGCCCAAGCGACGTGCTGATGCAGATCACGGCCGTCAATCGCGGGCCGGAGGCGGCCCCGCTGCACGTGCTGCCGCAGTTGTGGTTCCGCAACACCTGGTCGTGGGGCTACCCGTGGATCACGCGGCCCGAGCTGCACGCCGATGGCCCCGGCGTGGTTCAGGCCAACATCAAGCACTTGCCGGCCCAGTGGCTCTACTGCGAAGCCGGCCCAGACGGCGTGATGCCCGACCTGTGGTTCACCGAGAACGAGAGCAATGACGGCAAGCTGTGGGGCAAACCCGACGGCTCGCCGTTTGTCAAAGACAGCTTCAACGACGCGCTGGTGCACCAGACCCCCGGCCGCGTGAACCCAGAGCAGCGCGGCACCAAGGCCGCCGCGCACTACGCGCTGCACCTCGCACCCGGCCAGAGCGTGACGCTCCGGCTGCGGCTGACGGCCGAGGCCATGGCCGCCCCTTTTGCCGACTTCGCCGCAACGGTGGCGGCGCGCCAAACCGACGCGGATGAGTTCTTTGCCACGGTGATACCCGCGCGCCTGTCGGAGGACGAACGGCGCGTGATGCGTCAGGCGCTGGCCGGGCTGCTGTGGAGCAAGCAATACTACGGCTACGACATCGACCAGTGGCTGAGCGGCGACCCGGCCGGCCCGCCGCCGCCCGCGCCGCGCCGCCACGGCCGCAACAGCGAGTGGACCCACCTGCACACCAGCGATGTGCTCTCGATGCCCGATAAGTGGGAGTACCCCTGGTTCGCCGCCTGGGACCTGGCCTTTCACACGCTGCCGATTGCCATGGTGGACCCCGACTTCGCCAAGCGCCAGTTGATCTTGATGCTGCGCGAGTGGTATATGCACCCCAACGGCCAGATCCCGGCCTACGAGTGGGCCTTTGGCGACGTGAACCCGCCCGTGCACGCCTGGGCCAGTTGGCGCGTGTACAAGATCGACAAGAAGCTCAGCGGCCACGCCGACGTGCGCTTCTTGGAGCGCGTGTTCCACAAGCTCATGCTCAACTTCACCTGGTGGGTCAACCGCAAAGACGCCGCCGGCCGCAACATCTTTCAGGGCGGCTTCCTGGGGCTAGACAACATCGGCGTGTTCGACCGCAGCGCCCCGCTGCCGACCGGCGGCTATCTCGAGCAGGCCGACGGCACGAGCTGGATGGGCATGTTCTGCCTGAACCTGCTGGCCATGGCGCTGGAGTTGGCGCGGCACGACTCGGCCTACGAAGATGTTGCGACCAAGTTCTTCGAGCACTTCATCTACATCGCCAACGCCATCAACCGGCAGACCGAGTCCCAGCGCAGCCTGTGGGATAGCCACGACGGCTTCTACTACGACGCGCTGCACCTGCCCGATGGCCGCCACTTCCCACTCAAGATTCGCTCGCTGGTCGGGCTGATCCCGCTGTTTGCCGTCGAGACGCTGGAGCCCGACCTGCTGGAGCTGCTGCCGCGCTTCCGCCGCCGGATGCAGTGGTTCTTAGACAACCGGCCAGAGTTGGTGGAGTCCATCGCCTCGCTCACCACGCCGGGCGAGGGCGGCCGGCGGCTGCTGACCATCGTCGACCGCACCAAGCTCGACCGCATCCTGCCGCGCCTGCTCGACCCAGACCAGTTCTATGGCGAC
>JBBRZY010000176.1:0-8236 GCA_038252885.1 Anaerolineales bacterium
CTCGCCCGGGCCGCCGAACCAGAACACGCCCCGCGTGACCTGTGTGCCTTTGTTGGTGAACCGGCCCCCCACCACCCCCCCCCAGACCGGCCCGCCGGGGGCGCCCGGCGCCAGCGAGATGAAGGTGGCGGTGGTCTGCGGGATGAGCGTGCCGGTGATGGCCCCGCCCACCGCCACGGCCGCGCCGACGCCCAGCATCAGCGCCACCACCAACCCGCCCAGCTTGGGGACCACGTGCACCGTCTTGAGCAGGAGCAGCACGCCGCCCAGGCCGCCGATCAGCGCCGCGATGACGGTCACCACGGCGGTGAGGGGGTCGGCGCTGCGGCCCACGAGCGCCAGGCTCACCAGGCTGGGCCAGATGACGGTCTGCCAGGCCAGCACGACCACGTAGCCGCTGGTTAGCCCAATAAACAGGTGCGCGGCAATCCGATAGAACGGGTTGTCCGCCACCAAATAGCTCAACAGGAACAGCGTGAGCGCGAGCGCGATGATGCCGCCAACAAGATCAGCCACCGCGCTTAGCTCCTTCTCCGGATGAGGCTCAGCAGGCCAAAGACCAGCCCGCCGACGGCAATGAGCAGCGCCGCCGCCAGCAAGCCGCCGCCCAACGCGGGCCAGGTTGCCAGCGCGTCGCCCGGACGGCCCATCTGCTGTTCGAGTGCCGCGCCGCCGCCCAGGCCTACGATCAACCCATCTAACTGCGGGTTGGGCAGCGCGTTGAGGTTGGTGGGCTCGGACAGCGCGGTCAGGTAAGGGCGCACCAGCGGCTCGGCGCTGGCGCTGACCACGGCGATGACTGGCACGTTGAGGGCGTTGACCTGGGCCTGCTCGACCCAGGCGCTCGTGGCTTGCGGCGTGCCGGAGATCAGCACGATCAGGCTAAAGTCCTCGAGTTGCCCAATGAGCTGCACGGCCGGCGCGTTCCAGACATTGTTGTCTACCGAGTAGGCGTCGGTGAAGTCGCTGTAGAAGACGGAGTGCGGATCAAACGCAAACTGCAGCAGCCCAATCGGCCCGCCGGGGATGTAGCCCAGGTTGAGGTAGTGCGTGCCGTAGACGTAGTCGAAGTTGGTTTCGGCGTGGAGCATCTGGGCGGCGTCGGCCAGCAGCATTTGCCCGACGGCGGCGCCGCTGGCGCGCGTGGAGACGCCGACCACCGGCACGCCCTCGCCCATGAGTTGACGCAGGATGGCGGCGGCGGCCGGGTTCAGCTCGCCTTGCTGGGCGGCTTCGTAGTCGAAGACCACCAGCGCCGGCCGGGGCAGCGTGCCGGCCGCCGGAGACTGGGCGCCGGCCGCCAGCATTTGGCTGTAGGCGGCATTGGCCTCGGGCGTGAGCCGCGGGCCGCCAAAGAAGGCCGGCAGTTGGAACTGCGCCAGGATGATGGCGACCGCCAGCACGGCGAACACGATCCAGCGCTCAATGGTCTGGGCCACGCGCGCCACGCTGCTCTTGCGCGGGGCGGCGGCGGCCTCGCTCTGCTGCAATTCGGTCAGCAGTCGCACCTGCGCGCTGTGCTGATCGCTGACCGCCAGCCGGTTGATGGCCGGGATGGCCTTGTGCGGCAGGGCGATCGACGGCTCGGCGCGCAGCACGCCGCGCATGCCGGCCAGCACGCCCAGCGTCTCTTCGTAGCTGTCGGCCTCGCCGGCGGAGGCCTGGGCGATATCGACCGGGCGCATGGCCGCCAGCCACGCCGGGAGGGCATTGGTTTCGGTGGCGTTGGTGACCGCCGGCCGTTGGCCGATCATGGTCGCCTCGGGGTCGCTCAGACTGGGCGCGGTGTCGGCCTGCTCTTGCAGTACGGCGGCGGTTTCGGCCGCGCGCTCCTGGCGTTCTTTGATCGCCATTGGCGGCAGCCCGCGCATGGCCCGCAGCCAATCGGGCAGCTCTTCAGCCGGCGTCTCGAGGTCGGTCGGCAGCCCGCGCATGGTCTTGAGCCACTCGGGCAGTTCGGTCTCGGGCGTCGGCTGAATGTCGGGCGCGGCGCTGATCGGCGCGGGGGCGGACGGCACTTGGGCGGCGGCGGCCAGTTCGTCGAGCCAGGCCGGCGCTTCGGCCGGCAGCGCCACGTTGCTCAGGTCGAGCGTATCTTCGCTCGCGACGGGCATGACCGTGGCGGCCGTTTGGACCGGCGCAAGCCCCGTGCCGACCGGCGGGCCCGGCTCGGAGCCGAGCGTGTTCAGCCAGGCCAGCGTGTCATGGTCCAGGTCGGCTGGCGCGGCGGCGTTGACGGCGCTGACGGTGTCGGGTTCGGCTGGGCCGGCGGCCGAGGCCGAGAGGGCCGTCAGCCAATCGGGCAAATCGGCCTCAACCGGCGCGCTGGGCGCGGCGGGCGGCATGGTCGAGGTGAGTTTGGCGGCCCCGGGCATTGTCAACGTCCGGGTGGGCGGCACGATGGTCGCTTCGGCGTCGAACTTGGGCGCGGGCGGCGCGACCGGCATGGCGGGCACGACGGGCGGCGTCGGTTCGGCCGAGGCCGCGCCAATGCTGCGCAGCCAATCGGGAAAATCGTCGGCCGGGGCCGGCGGGGCGCTGGCCGGCGGGGTGCTCGGCGGCAGGTTGGCGGCTGCGGGCGCGGCGCTGGGCCGATCGAAACTCACCGGCGAGGCCGGGTCGGGCTCCATAGCATCGGCCGATTGCAGCCAGGCGGGCAGTCCTTCGGCCACGGGGCTGTTGGCAGGCGCGGCCGGGGGTGGGGCGCTGCCGCCGGCGGAGAGCGCCTTGAGCCAGTCGGGCAGTTCGCTGTCGCTGGTGGGCGCTTCGGTCGGCGGCGGGGCGTTGCCCAGCCAGTCGGTCATCTTTTTCTTCTTGGGCTTAGCCGGCACCGGGATGGTCTCATCGGCCGCGCCGGGGGTGATGATGGCGCGCAGCCAGGTCGGCATGTCTTCTGACTCGGCCTCGGTCAGCGGGGGGTCAACCTGACCGATGAGGCGGATGGTGGGCGGTTCAAGCAGGCCCGGTTCGGCCGGGATATCGGACTGAGGCGCGGGCGGTTCTGGCTCCGGTTCGGGGTCGGGCAGTGGGTCAGAGTCGGCAAAGGTGCCGGTGCGCATCCACTCGGGCAGCGCTTGCATCCGGTGCGCGGACGAAGCCTGCGTGTTGGGGTCTTCTTCGGGCGCGCCGCCCAGCGGCGTGGAGGTGCGAATGGTCTTGAGCCAATCGGGCAGGTCGCTGGTGCCGGAGGGCGGCGGGCTGCTGGCTGGGCGCGCGGGCGGCGCATCGAGATCGGGCAGCGGGCCAGAGACGGCCGGGGTGCCGGGGCCGGACGAGGAGCCGGCCAAATTCTTGAGCCAATCGGGCACGTCTTCGACTGGGGGCGGCTCCACCGGGGCATTGCCGGGCCGGGCGTTCAGCCAGTCGGTCATCTTGCGGCGCGGCTTGCCGGCGGGCGTTTGCCCGGTGCCGGGCAGGGTGGGGGCGTCGGGGTCGCGCAGCCAGTCGGGCAGCTCATCACTGCCGGGCGACACTTCGGTCGGCGGGGGCGCGGCGGCGGCCTCGTCCGGCTGCTGGCCGGTCCACATCCAATCGGGTTCGACTGGGGCGGCGTCCATCGCGCTGGCGGTTTCGGCGCTGTCGGTCATGCCGCGTAGGCGGCTCATCCAGTTGGCGGGCGAGGGCTCGACTAATTCTTCCGGCTCAGGCTCGGGCTCGGTTTCGGCCGGTGGGTTGGTGATCGTGCCCATGGTCCGCAGGCGGTTGAGCAAATTGACCGAGGGCTCGGCCGGCTCAGCGCTGACGGGTGGGTCGGCCAGGGCGGATGCGGGCGTGGCGGCGGCGGAAGACGACGTGCCGGCCACCATGGGCTTGAGGCGCGCCTGGCAATATTGGCAGTTGTCGAGGTGGGCTGGGTTGCTGCGCCCGCAGGCCTGGCAGCGAATGGTCTGCGCGCTGCCGCCAATGATGGTTTCATCGGCCGCTGCTTTAAGCGCGGCGGCGGCGGGGCTTGGCTCGCCGGCCGGCGGGCCGCCGGGTTGGCCGCCGCCGATCAGGGTGGTTTCGCAATATTGGCAAACGTCCAGAAAATCTGGATTCGGTTTGCCGCAGGCTGGGCAACGGATAATCGCCATCGCTCAGTTCTCGTCAGTCGCCATACGGCCGGTCCAGGCCCAGCAGCACGCGCAGGCCGGTGGCAATGGCGCCCAGCGCCACGCCCAGCAGCAGACCGCGCGCGCCGGCGGTGGCCGGCAGTTGGGTGAGGGTGCGCAGGACATCGCGCACGGAGGTTTCGCCCACCACCGCCGGGCCCTCTAACCCGGCCGGCCAGGGCGCCAGCACCAGCAGCGACACTACGACGGTGGCCAGGAAGATGAGGCTGGTGAAGCCCGGCCGCGTGCGCATTAGCCGGTAGGCGGCGAAGACCAGAAAGAAAGCGATCAGCCCGGCCAGGGCCGCGCCGCCGGTGCCGATGAGGTAAGTGAGCAGCCACTGGTTGGCGGCGTTGGCGGCGCCGCTGCCCCAGCCCGGAATGAACGGCGCGAGGCCATTGAGCACGATGACGCTGATGAAGCCCAGCAGCACGAACAGGCTGTAGAACCAGCCCGGCCGCTGGTAGATGAACTTGCGGCCGTGCACCAGCAGCAGGTTGAGCGCGCCGGCCAGCACCGCCCAGGCCGCCAACAGGCTGACGATGGAGAGCAGCAGGAGCCGCAGGTCGAGCAGCACGCCGGCGCGCATGAAGTAGCCGAGCAGGGTAGCCAGCCCGGCGACCATGGCGATGAGTGTGGCTAAGAGGTTGAACCAGCGAAAGCGCACGATGACTTCCTGCTTGGGCCGGCGGTTAGCGGCGCTCTAACAAGCTGAGCAGGGTGGTAAAGACCACCCCCAGGATGATGGCAATGCCGACCAGGACGCGCATGACGTCTTGCGCCAACAGGCTGCCCATGTGCTCGGGCGCGCGGCCCACGTAGGCGCCGCCGGCGAATAAGTCTTCTCCGATGACGGGGTGGTCGGCGGTGGCGAACAGCACGGCCTGGGCGGTCAGGTTGTCTGAGCCGGCCAGGGTGGTGACGCCCACGCGCTGGCCGCCTTCGGTCAGCAGCGCGGCCTCGGGGCCGACTGAGCCGAGCAGCAGCGCCCCAGCCACGGCCTCATCGCGCGCCAGTGTGGTCTGGGCGGCGCCATAGGCCATGGGCGACTGCCCGACCACCTGGGCCGACTCGGGGTCGAAGCGGTTGAGCGCATTTTGCCGCGCATACACGTTGTGCAGCACATCTTGAGCCGCCAGCATGGCCGTGCCGTCGGCGGTGGTCACAATGGGCGGGCGGTCACTCATGGCGGCGGCGGCGGAGATCTGGTCGAGCAGCACCAGCCCGGCCACCATGGCGGCGGTGTCGTTCTCGCCCACCGTGCCGCTGCCGAGCGAGAAGTGCAGCCGTTTGCCGGTCTCAACCGCGGTGCCGATGGTAGCCTGCAGGCTCTGGTAGGCGTCGATGCGGCGCAGCACGCGCGGGCGCACGCCTTTGCGCCGGGCCAGGAGCGTGAAGAGCACCAGCAGCCCGGCGAACAGGATAAAGACTGCGACCCCAATTAGCTGTGTGCTAATGATCATTTCGCTCCGGCGATGGCTTCGCCAGCCTCAGACGCCAAAACCCCCGCCAGGGCTTGCGCCGCCGCGGGGTCTTCTAGCACGGCCGCCAGTTCATTCAGGCCGGTGCCGTCATCCAACACGCTGAGCATGGGCGCAGCGAAATACAGCGCCTGAGCGCCCAGGAAGGCCAGCGGTCCGCCTTGGGCCAACAGCGAGGCGGTTAGCCCCCCCAGGCCCAGGCGGCGCAGTCGGCGGGCCGAGCGTTGGACCGCTGAATCGCCTGAATCGCGTTGATCGGCCAACATTATGGGCGAGTATAGCACAGAGGGATTCCCAAGCATAGCAAGCCAAGCGTACCTGTGGGGAGCGATGCAAGGGTTGTGCCAAGATGTGAGGGTTAGGCGGGTGGGGGTGCATAGGGGGCGCGGACGGGGGGAAAGGATAGAAAGCGAAAAAGGAAGGGCAAGGCGACTGGGCAGCGCAGGAGGGTGTTGTAGGAATTGTGTTTGGTCGAATGCGCGCGAGCGGTCACCAGTCGCCTCATACGCCTACTCAACGCACTTGCTCCTGACATTGCCGGCTTGTCATAAGACTCTGCCGTTCATCATCGCTACCGGCCAGACGCCGGCGCTCACCATAACCGGTTGCACCCTTTTTCTTTGCCCTTCTTTGCCCTTCTTTGCTCTTTTTCCACTCTGGTATACATTGGTTCTAATTAGTCTGCCTAAGGAGCAAACTGTGCCCTCCACTACCCAGCTCATCTTCAACCCCATGGCCGACCGGGGCCGCTCGGGCCAGCGCGCCTCGGACCTGCGCGCCATCGTCAATGAACTGGGCGGCGCCGCCTGGACCGGCACCGAGTATCCGGCCCATGCCACCGAGGTGGCCGCCCGCGCCCGCGCCGACGGCTATGAGACCGTTGTGGCGCTGGGCGGTGACGGCACGGTGCACGAGGTCATCAACGGCCTGATGCGCCTGCCGGTCGAGCAGCGCCCGCGCCTGGGCATCGTCCCCATCGGCTCGGGCAACGACTTCGCCTTTGCGGTCGGCATCGCGCCCAACCCGCAGGAGGCCATCCGGCGGGCGTTCACCGGCGCCGAGCGCTGGGTGGATGTGGCCGTCATCCGCGACGGCAGCGGCCGGTCGGAGTACTTCAACAACACCGCCGGGCTGGGCTTCGACGCCGCCATCAACATCCGCACCCGCAAGCTCAAGTTCTTCACCGGCTTCGCCATGTACCTGACGGCCACGCTGCAAAGCATCGCGGGCAACTTCACTGCGCCGCACCTCAAAGTGACGTATGACGGCGGCACCCTCGACCAACCGATCTTGATGCTCACGGTCGGCAACGGCCCGCGCGAAGGGGGCGGTTTCATCACTACGCCAGCCTCCAAGGTGGATGACGGCGTGCTCGATTTCGTTTACATCACGCAGGTGTCGCAGTTCCGCATGCTGCAACTGCTGCCCAAGGTGATGAACGCCACTCACATCCATGAGCCGGATGTCAAGCTGGGGCAGACCACCAAGCTGGTGATCGAGGCCGACCGCGCCCTGCCGATTCACATTGACGGCGAGTTGTTCGCGCCGTACGAGGCGGATGTGCGCCAGGTTGAGATCGAGATCATCCCGCATGCTATCCGGGTGATCGTCTAGCCTGGGCGTCCGGCTGATGCCCGACCTTCGCCGCGTTCTGGCCGACCACGACCTGGCCCTGCTGCGCTTGATGAGCGAGCTGTGGGGTGAGCCGCTGGCCGCCGGCAGCCAGCGTGAGGCGGTGGACGAACTGGCGGCGCGCATGTTGGAGCCCGAGCGCGCCACCGCCGTGCTGGCGGCGCTGCCGCCCGAGGCGCAGGGCGCGTTGGCCGCGCTGGCCCGCCCCGGCCGTCAGCCGCTGGCCGCCTTTAGCCGCCGCCACGGTGAACTGCGCGCCATGGGCCCGGCCCGCCGCGACCGCGAGAAGCCGTGGGTCAACGCCCCCTCGGCCACCGAGGCGCTGTGGTATCGCGGGCTGGTGGGCCGCGCCTTCTTCACCGAGGCCGACCGGCTGGAAGAATATCTCTTCGTGCCCGACGATTTGCGCTCGCTGGTGTATGTGGGCCCGGCCGAGGGCGCACGGCCGGCCGACCCGCCCGGCCGCCCGCTTGACCAACCCAACAATGCGAACGCTGTAACCGGCGCGTCATCGGCCGCCGATGATGCGGTGACGCTGCTGGCCTACATGCAGGTCATTACGGTTCGGCCGGCGGTTGAGCCCGAGACCGGCCCGCTGCCCGCCCGCCACGCCGAAGCGTTGGGCCGCCACCTGCGCCGGCCAGAGGCGCTGCCGCTGTACTTGACGCTGCTGCGCGCCCTCAACCTGGCCGCCCCAACAGGGCTAGGGCAGGCCGCCGCGCCGCGCGAGGCCTACCAGCTTGACCCAGACAAGGTGCAGCCCTTCTTGCAAGCCAGCCGCGCCGGTCGCCGGCGGGCCCTGGCCGAGGCCTGGCGCGACAGCCGCGAGTGGAACGATCTGTTGCAAGTGCCGGGGCTGGTGTTCGAGGGCACGGGCTGGCGGAATGACCCGCATGCGGCGCGGCAGGCGGTACTGGGCCTGCTGGCCGGCGTGCCGCCGGGCGTGTGGTGGTCGACCGAGGCTTTTGTGGCGGCCGTTAAAGACCGCCAGCCTGATTTTCAGCGCCCGGCCGGCGACTACGACTCGTGGTA
>JBBRZY010000177.1:0-8205 GCA_038252885.1 Anaerolineales bacterium
CCTAAGCATTGGCCCGCCACCGACCAACCGACCGAAGTCAGGTTGGCCCAAGCTTCTTTCATCTTTCTCTGGTGTGCTTCCTATCACGTTTCAGTTGTTAAGGTGCCGACGATGAGCTGCCTCGCTCATCAGCTGAGCGGCTGGAGATGGTACCACAGACCGCCAAGCTTTGTCAAGGGCGGCAGACGAAAAACCGATGCGAAACGACTTCCTTCGCATCGGCCCGTGCAGTGGGTCTACCGCTCTCAATTGTCTCGTTTGCCCGCGTACAATGGGCTAAACGTCGTGCAGGCAGTATTATATCCAGGCCATTCAAAGAGTCAAGGGTTAATGTGAAATGATTCGCAAACTGGTCAAATTGCCCTGATAAACGCTTGCTATTGGTCCCGCCGCCGGCACAAAAAAGGCCCGGCCCGGTCGTTTTGACCAGGCCGGGCCTTTGTTTACAGCCAGCCCTACATCTCGCTGCGCCCCTGCAGCGCCCGCGCCAGCGTCGTCTCGTCGGCATACTCCAAGTCGCCGCCCACCGGCAGCCCGCGCGCCAGCCGCGTCACCCGCACGCCCAGCATCAGCATCTGCTTCTGCAGATACATCGCCGTCGCCTCGCCCTCCAGGCTGATGTTCGTCGCCAAAATCACTTCTTTCACCGGCTCGGTCTTCAGCCGCGCCAACAGCTCGCGGATGCGCAGGTCTTCCGGCCCCACCCCCTCCACCGGGGAGATCACCCCATTCAGCACGTGATAGCGGCCCTTAAATTCGCGCGTGCGCTCAATCGCCAGCACATCCAGCGGCTCTTCGACCACGCAGATTAGCCCCGTCTGGCGGGCCGGGTCGGCGCACACCGGGCACGGGTCGGAGGCCGCGTCGGCGATGTTGAAGCATATCGAACAGAAGCGCGTGCGCTCCTTCAACTCCACCAGCGCGGCGGCCAGGTCGCGCGGCTGCTGGCCGTCGCCGCGAATCAGAAAATACGTCAGGCGCGAGGCCGACTTCGGCCCAATGCCGGGCAGGCGGGAGAACTCATCAATGAGGCGTTGGACCGCCTTGGGCGTGGCCAGGGTAGACACAGTGAGGCCGATCTTCTAGGCGCCGGCGCGACCGGCGCAGCTAAGGGGCAGCGTTATAAGTCGGGCAGTTCCAGGCCGTTCGACAGGCCACGCAGCCGCTCGGCCGCCGTGGTCTGCGCGCGCTCGATGGCGACGTTGAGCGCGCTCACCAGCAGTTCTTCGAGCATCGGCCGGTCGCTCTGGGCGGCCTGCAGCGCCTCCGGCGACAGCAGCACGTGATGGATGTGCAGTTGCCCATCGATCACAATCTGCACGGCGTCGCCGCCGGCCGAGACCGTCATCTTCTCCTCGCCCAACTCCGACTGCACGCGCCGCATCTCGGCCTGCATCTGGCTCAACTTTTCCATCAAGCCCGCGCCCATGCCGGGCGGGGGCTGCAGTGCTGGTTTTTTTGGCATTGCCTACTCCACGATCTCGCCGCCCAACTCCAGGCCGGTCGCCACCATGCCGTCTTCAGGGATGTCGTCGGCCCGGGCGGTCCGGCCCCGCTTGCCTGAAGACGTCACTTCGAATTTTACCGCACACGGATACCCCAGCACTTCGGCCAGCAGGGTCTCCACCTTCAAGCGCGTGTCTTCCAAATTGATCTTCTTGAACACAAATTCATTCGTCGCCACGCGCAGCACGTTGCCTTCCAGCCCGATCACGGTGCACGAGTTCAGCAGCGCCTCGGTCGGCCGGTCACGTTCTTTGATGAGCGCTGCCAACCGCTTCCACACCGTGCGCACATCCTCTCCCGCCCCGCCGCCAGGCGCGCTGGTGTTGGCCGCCGCTGGGCGCGGCGCAGCCGTGCGGGCCGGTCGCTCCACGGTCGTCGTCGCCGCTGGCACATACTCCGGCGCGGGGCTAGCCGAGCGCGCCGCGGCCCGCGCAGGCGTCGCCGGGCGGGCCACTGGCTCCGGCTCCAGCGCGGCTTCGGCCAGGGCCGGCGCGGTCAAGCACTCCACCACCGCCAGCTCCAGCGGCAATTGCGACTGCCAGCCGCCGCGCGCGTCGTTGGCGGCCGTGTTAAAGGACCGGATGAGGCGCAACAGCGTGGGCACGTCTAGCCGTTCGGCCTGGCGCGCCAGCGCGGCGCGCACCTCGGCCGAAACCTCCACCAGCGCGGCGTTGCCCAGCCGCACCAGCAGCACCTGGCGCACCTGCTCTACCACCTGCCGGGCCAGTTGGCGTGGGTCGGCCCCGGCGTCAATCGCGCCGTTCACCGCCGCCAGCCCGCCCGGCAGATCGTTCGCGGCCAGCGCTTCCACCAGCCGCTGCACCGCGCCCCCGGCGCTGGTGCCCAGCAAATCTTGCGCCTGGGCCAGCGTAATGGTTGAGCCCGCCCCGGCCAGTTGGTCGAGCAGAACTTCGGCGTCGCGCAGCGCCCCGGTCGCCTGGCGCGCCACCACTTCCAGCGTGGCGTCTTCGACTTCCAAGTGCTCTTGCTCGCACAGCGTCCGCAGACGGCGCACGATCTCGCTGACCGGGATGCGGCGGAACTCAAAGCGCTGGCAGCGCGAGCTAATGGTGGCCGGGATCTTGTGCGTCTCGGTCGTCGCCAGGATGAAGATCACGTGCGGCGGGGGCTCTTCCAGCGTCTTGAGCAGCGCGTTGAACGCGCCGGCCGAGAGCATGTGCACCTCGTCCACAATGTAGACTTTGTAGCGGCCCTCGCTGGGGAGGAAGTTGACGTTGTCGCGCAGTTCGCGGATATTCTCGACGCCGTTGTTAGACGCGCCGTCAATCTCAATCAGGTCGAGGAAGCGGCCTTCGGTGACGGCCACGCAATGGGCGCAGGTGTTGTCGGGCCGCTGGGCCGGGTCGGGGTGCAGGCAGTTGACGGCCTTGGCCACCAGCCGGGCGCTGGTGGTCTTGCCGCAGCCGCGCGGGCCAGAGAATAAGTAGGCGTGGGCCACGTGGTCGGTGCGCAGCGCGTTGCGCAAAGTCTGCACCACGTGATCCTGTCCGACCACTTCGTCCCACAGTTGCGGCCGCCATTTGCGATATAGCGCCTGAGCAGGCATGAGCACCTTTTACCAGTAAAGTTAAGGTGAGTGTATCAGACGGGAGACCGCAAAGCAAGGTTGACTCAAAACTATTTCAGCCTTCGCGCCGACCGGCCCCGCCCCTGCGGCGACTGTCATTCCAAACCCCATGCGCGCAACCGTGCAGCAACCGGGCGTCTGGCGCGGGGTGATTGCAAAGCCCCTTGGGGGGGGAATCGCACCCGCGCTATGACAGACTCCGCGGGCCACGAATGCTTCCGCGCTCTGCCAATCTGCCTGCGTGGCTCTCCCCCCGCCGGCCCAATTTTTCTCTCCGTTTACTCACCCAGCAGCGGTTGACTCCAGCCCAGAGCACTATGTTATAATCGGGCCGAGGGGTAAGCCCAGACACGAGATCGGTCGCGCGGCAACGCGCGGAAAGGTAGGCGGCGATGTTAGGAAAACTAGGCGCTCCAGAACTCATCCTGGTTCTTGTGATCGTCATCCTGATCTTTGGCGTTGGTCGGTTGGGTCGAATTGGCAGCGAGCTCGGCAGCGCCATCCGCAACTTCCGCGACGGCATCGGCAACAAGGACGAAGAGAAGAAGGAAGACATCGTGGTGACCGAGCCCAAGCCGCAAGACAAGCCCTAGCTCAACCAGCTTCGGCGATACACCCTCCAGTTTGACCAACCATAAAACCGCCTACTCGGGCGGTTTTATATTTCCCCGGTACCGCTGTACCGCGCGCCCGCCCCAGGCATCGCCCAACCCGCCCGTCGTCCGCACCGCGCCCTCTCGGCCACCGGCTTCCACGCCAACCCAGCCGCGCCGCTCGCCGTCGTCGCGCACAACCGGCTAGGGTCGGCGCACCACGCCGGCCAGTCGGGTGAGGCGGTCAGCGAAGCAGTATGTTTGTCTCTAGCAGTCGACGACGGCTTAACTGTATGATAGCGCTACGCCGCCGTGTGTGTCGCTAGTTAATTCAAGGACCAATCCTATGTCGGCTGAAACCGTGCGCCAAGTGGTTGCCCGCGCCGTGGTGGAGCCCGATTTCCGGGCGCGGCTGCTGCGCACCCCCGCCGAGGCCATCGCCGGCTACGATCTGTCGGAGGCCGAGTTGGTGGCGCTGCGCAACCTGACCCCCGCCAACTTCGACTCGGTGGCGGCCGGGCTCGCAGCGCGCCTGTCGCCGAGCAGTTTTGGCCGCGGCGAAGCCGGCCGCTAGCTCTAGACGGCGCGCCCCACCCTGCTTAAAACCCAAGCGCCGGTCTCCCCGAGACCGGCGCTGTTCGTTAATTGGGACTCGGCCGCGCTAGATCAGCTTGGCCAACTCGGCGTCCACGTCGAGCTTGACGCGCTGAAAGCGGGTGCTGGGCGCCTTGAGGTTGAGGTGGAAGATCGCCCGGTTCACGTCGGCCAGGCGGGCGCGAAAACGCCCCTGCGCCAGGCTCCAGGCCTGCTCCACCCAATGCCGCTGCTCAATCGCGCGAGCGTCGGTCCGGCCGGCCAGCGCTGCCAACTCGGCCTGCCGCCCCGCGTGCGACCGGCGCAGCGCCTGCTGGGCGTCGGCCAACTGCTGCCGGATGCCCAATTCGTCTTCCAGCCACTCCGGCCGAAAGCCGTTGCGCTTGAGCATGTCGTTGGCGAGCTGCCAGGTCGGGTCTTCAAACGGGTTCTCGCTCAGGTTGAGCGGCTGCCCGTGCCCGCGCAGATTGTCGAACTTGCCCGCCTCGCGCGCCTGACGCAACTGCTCTTCGATCAAACGGTCAAAATCCATGGCCCTGCTCCCAGGTCTACCACGCTGCCCAAAAGTAAGAGGGAAATATCACGACCCTAACGTGAACGCAAGCGCCACCCGGCTCAGCGCCAGCCGCGTGTTTCAGTCTGTGCTGCCCGGGCCAGGCCAAACGCCGCCATCGCCGGAGCCTGCGGTGCGAACTCAGCCCAACTGGTCATGCGCGCGTCACGCTAGGGCAGCGTAAAGCGCGTGTGCAAATTGCCGCCCGCGTCGGTCAGCAGCACCGACCGGCCGGAGGCCCACACCGCCGCCGTCTGCGCCCAAAACAAGTCTTGGGCCGTGTCGGTGCCGGCGGCAGTGTGCAGGCTCACCATCCCGCCCACCCGCAGCTTCAGCGCCGGGAAGACATATAGATGCCCGGTCTCGTCGCGCAGCGCCCAGCCGGCCAAATCCACTTCGCCGCCGTCGTTGCGAATGAGCACGGCCTCGTCGGCCAGCACCCCGGCCCCGCGCACTTCGGTGATGGTCAACTGAGCGGCGGGTTGGTTCGGGTCGCTGGTGACGGTGGGGCGCGGAGGCTCGGCGGCGCTGGTGGCCGGCACGACCGGCGCGGCCCCCGGCGTGGCGGTGGGCGGCACATACCCCGCCACCGGGATCACCAGGCTCTGACCCACGCTGATCAGGTTGGGGTCGCTCAGCCCGTTGGCCTCCATAATGGCGTCCACGGTCACGCCGTAGGCCTCGGCCACGCTGCCGAGCGTGTCGCCGGCCTTGGCTACATAAATGGTCGGCGTCGGCCCAGCGGCGGCAGTCTCGCCGGCCGGCGGCAGCGTGAGCGTGGGGCCGGCGGTGGGCAGCGGCGCCAGGGCGGTGTCGAGCGCCTGCTGCGTGGCGGCGGCCGGCGTGCCCAGCACCGAGTTCACCGTCGGCCCAGCCGGGTGTTGGCTATCCCAATACACCAGCACCGCATACGTGGCCGAGGCCGAAACGAGCGCGTTGAGGATCAGGTAAAGCACCAGGCGTCTAAAATTCATGGCGTTCCCTATCGGGCGACCCTAGCGAGCTTCCTCGGCGGCCTGTTTACCGGCCTGTTCGCGGATCATAGCACAGTTGACTCGCCGCCAAAAGGGGGAAGCCGCCACCGTTGGCGGCCCTGCCAGCCCACCACCCTAGCGCTGGCGGGTTAGCGCGCGGCGGTCATTTACCCGCCGCCATCCCCCCGAGTCGCCTGAGTCTCCAGTTTTCCCAAACCACCCATGCTACAATCGCCCCATGCCCTTCCTGATTGACGGCCACAACCTCATCGGCCAGATGCCGGGGCTAAGCCTGGCCGACCCAGACGACGAGCAAAAGCTGATCGAGCAGTTGCGCGCCTACCTGGTGCGCGTTAACAAGAAGGGCGTGGTGATCTTCGACAAGGGGCTGCCCGGCGGCGGCGGCAAGTGGTCGAACAGCCAGCTCGAAGTGCGCTTTGCCCCCGCCCCCAAGACCGCCGACGATGTGATCAAAGACCGGCTGCTGCGCGAGAAGAACCCGCGCGGCCTGGTGGTCGTCAGTGGCGACCGTGAGCTGGTCGACGCCGCCCAGCGCGCCGGCGCGGCCGTGCGCCTGCCCGCCAAATTTATCAGCGACATGACCACCACCGCCCAGGCCCCCAGCGCCAAAGAAACCGGCCTCTCAGCCGACGAGGTGGAAGCCTGGGAGCGCGCCTTCCGCGCAGGCAAACCCAAAAATCCTGGTTAAAAATCGGTTTATAGGACTAATTTCCCCCCATTAACGGTCCCTTTCTTACAAAACACTCACACAATCTTTTGGTTTTCGATGTATAAACAGTACAGGTGCATCTGTCCCCTCCAAGTGGATGAGACGCCTGCAAACAAGTAACAACAGGTGCGCCTAAGACCCTCCGCTCCCCAAAGCGGTTGGTCTGACAATCAGGTCCATGAGAAGTCCCCCCGCTTCTCATGGACCGATTTGTTTAATCCGCCGGCCCCGCCCCGCCGGCTGCGTTAACGATTGCGGGCCAGCCTGTGATGAGCAGTCTGGCCCGCGTCCCCAAAAGTGGAAAAAAGACCCCGGCAAACAAGTGGTGGAGCATAGCTCCGTTGGAATTAGTATAGGGCGGAACCGGGGTCAAGGTAGTCCTACAGTACCGGATGGTTTCGCAATGTTAACTGCCTGATAACGCCGTTGTAACGTTCGTCCACGCCGCTCGCCGCCAGCTAACTTGCCCCCTGCCTTCGCCGAGGCGCAATGCCATCGCCCTCACCGGCCGCGCGGTCTGCCGGCGGCGTTCGTGGTAAAAATCTTGTGAGCGGGCCAGTGCCGCCTGTAGTTATCGAGAATGGAGGCCGCCATGAGTGTTCCCACCGCCGCGCCCAAACCGAAGATGCCGATCCGGCGCTTTGATATCTTCGCCGAATACAAACGGCAGGAGGCCATCCGGGACGGCCAGCCGGCCGACGAAGCCAAGGGCTACGGGTTGTGGGTAGCGAAGATCGTGGCCGCGCGCCGCTTTGGCAAGAAGAAGCCCGAGGCCGCCGCCAGCGACCGCCCCGCCAAGCCCCAGCGCCGCGCCAAGTGGCGCAAGCTGGATGACAAGCCCCAAACCGATAAGCTGTTCGAGCAGGAAATTGTGAGCCGCATGGGTGTCACTTTTTACAAGCGCGTGTTCTCGCCCGCGATCCGCCAGGCCATCAAAAAGGGCAGCAGCTACGAATCGATCCGCGATGCGCTGCGGGCCGATTGGAAGCCCGCGCCTTAGCGTTCAGCCCCGGCGCGAATGCTCGCGGCCACGCGCTCCAGCTCGGCCCGCGGCGGCGGGTTGCCATAGTCCGGCCCAAACCGAAAACCAAAGCCATCGCCGCTGAAGCGCGGGATGACGTGCAGATGCACATGGAACACCTCCTGCCCGGCGGCCGCGCCATCGGCCAGCAGCAGGTCCACGCCCTCGCAGCGCACCCCGCTCTGGCGCACGGCGGCGGCCAACCGCTGCGCCACGCGCATCAACTGCGCGCCGGTCTCCACCGCCAGCGCGGCCAGGTCGGCGGCGTGCGCCAGTGGCACCACCAGCAGGTGGCCGGGGTTCACCGGCTGAATGTCCATGAACGCCACGCACACCTCATCGCGGTAGACCACGCTGGCCGGCGCGCGGCCAGCCACGATTTGGCAGAAGATGCAGTCAGCCATGCGCCCACCTCCTCATCACGATCACTACGCTCACCACCTCGGCGCCGGTGCCGACCACTTAACAGTCGCGCGCCCGCCGGGGCGTGGCAGGAGCGCGTGTGGGCTTGACTATATGTGCGCCCGGCTCAGTCGTCGAGCCGGCCGAAGTTGTCGCGGAACAGCCGCAGCACTTCCAGCGTGGCCCGCTCCCACGGCGCCTTGGCCCAGTTGGGCTTGGGCTTCTGCGCCGCCACGGCGTGGAA